>JASMAO010000092.1 GCA_030754315.1 SAR202 cluster bacterium | reverse complement strand
TATTACGGCGGCATACTCGGTGTAACCGAAGGGATGCTTGAAGAGTTTGGTCCTGAACGTGTAATGGATATGCCTATTTCCGAAACAGGGTTCACCGGGATGGCTGTAGGTGCTGCGCTAATGGGCCTTCGTCCAGTTATCGAAATGCAATTCACCGGGCTGATTACAGTCGCGATGGATCCGCTTGTAAACACTGGGGCCAAGGCTAGATACGTCCACGATGGTGCCATGTCGGTCCCAATGGTGGTCCGTACATGCCACATGATGCATGGGAACGCGTACATGAGCCAGGCGCTGGAAACGTGGTTCACCCACATACCGGGGTTCAAAGTTGTAACTCCCTCCACCCCCGCAGACGCCAAGGGACTAATGATTACAGCTATACGAGATCCTGACCCGGTCCTCTATGTCGAACACGAAGATCTATACAAGAATACGGGACCAGTACCGAATGATCTTTCGACGGTACCGTTTGGAAAAGCCTCCGTCCGACGTGAAGGATCTGACGTTACGATCGTAGCATGGCTGGCAGCGGTGCAGGTCGCCGAGTCTGCCGCTGAGGAACTTGCTGCCAATGGTATCTCGGCAGAGATCATAGACCCCAGAACTCTTGTACCGTTCGACACTGAGTGCGTACTGGCATCGGTGAGAAAGACAGGACGGCTGGTAATAGTTCACGAGGCCGTTAAACGTGGCGGATTCGGTGGAGAGATAGCTGCTATGGTTGCTGGTAGTGACACAGTATCCAAACTAAAAGCTCCTATTGAACGCGTTGCCAATCCCGGAGTACCAGTGCCTCACGCGAAACGTCTTAATCGTGCCGTTCTTCCTGATAATCAAGATGTGATATCAGCAGTAAACCGCACTCTCGGCCGATCGTAATCAGAACTGTTGCTTTAGCTCTTATAGTCGGCCGTTCACTAAACGCTCCTATGCAGGGGTCCTAGGGCTCAATAGCCGGCCCGAACCAATAATAATCAGGCGTAAATGACCACTAATAAAGCCGGCACACCGATCATAGGTTCCAACCGACAGCTCTTTATCGATGACCACATGATCGAAGAATCTCAGGCTGTCGGCCGCGTGCTGAACCAGCCCTCGAAATACATCGGCAATCCCATCATGATTGCCCTTTATCCGTGGGAAGGCGCAATCTGGCTCTACGGGACCGTCTGGAACGACGATGACGAAGGACAGTTCAGAATGTGGTACCAGGGACAGGCTGGAATGGCGATTCCTCAAATGGGATCAGACTTCAGCGATTCCCCTTGGAATCACATCGGATTTGATCCCACAAACCTCCTTTACACGGTCGGGTATGCAACCTCAAATGACGGCATATTCTGGAACCGAGAGAATCTTGGCGTCGTGGAATATAAAGGCTCACGAAATAACAACCTCGTCATGACGGACGTGTGTTTCGCCAACGTCATCAAAGACACCCGGGAACAGGATCCTGATCGTCTGTACAAATCCATATTTTGGCAGTCTGACACACCTGACGGTACAAATAACATGGGTGAAGGAGTATCAGTAGCCTTCTCCCCCGACGGCTTACATTGGACCAAATATGAGAACAACCCTGTTCTAACTCGATCCAGTGACAACCACATGCTCCTTGGATGGGACGATCTACACAATAAGTACGTGGGATATTTCAGGCCCACTCTTCATGAAGGGAACATGACCCGACGAATAGGTAGATCCGTAAGCGAAGACTTCGAAAATTGGACTGATCCAATCGATGTGCTTGCACCTGACGAGAAAGATCCTCTAGGCACTGAGTTATATGGTATGCCAGTATTCAAATATGAAGGCTTGTATATTGGCCTTCTCTACGTTTACCACGCGGAACCCGAGGAACAACAGATCAGATTCTACGGCCCAGTTGATATACAACTCGCCGTTAGTCGAGATGGAATCGCGTGGGAAAGGGCTGGGGACAGAGTACCATTCATTCCAAACGGCCCGGTCGGAAGTATCGACATGGGTGAGATATACGCCGCACTCGCGCCAGTCGTCATGGGAGAAGAGTTGTGGTTCTACTATTCCACAAGCACGGCTGATCACGGAGATGTAGGCGGCGCTTCATACGCCTGTCTGGCAAAACTCAGACGAGACGGATTTGTCTCAGTGAATGCCGGTGACCAGAGCGGCTATTTGGTAACCAAACCGTTCCTGTGTCAGGGAGGTACCATAGCGATCAACGCTTCTGCAAAAGGCGGGGATATTGGCGTCACAGTATTAGATGAATCCGGCATTCAGTATCCAGGTTACTCAAGGCAAGACTGTGCACTTTTTGACGGTGATTCTACAAAACACCTCATGTCATGGAGAGAAAAACTTTCGCTTGAAGAACTCAAAGGCAACAATATACGGTTGAAATTCTATCTCCGAAACGCAAAGCTCTACTCTTTCTGGCAGGATTAATCTGATAAATCACCAAATCTACCGCGTAGTGAAAACAGCAATTCAACCAGGCTAATCTGTTTGAAATTCAGGCCAGATACGACTAGTCAGGCTTTGTCTATGATTGGTGCCTGATAACCCGGCCCGGTAACGCTCTGGTGTGCTTTCCGTTGGAGACTATAGGTCTGCCATTGACCAAAACGTGCAGGACACCCTCCGACAGTTGATGTGGGTTCTCGAAAGTGGCGTGGTCCGTAACCTGACACGGATCAAATATGGCCAAATCCGCTGTCATACCTTCACTAACTAAGCCTCTGTCTTTAAGATTTAGTCGCTCCGCAGGCATACCGGTCATCTTATGCACTGCAGTTTCAAGCGACATTAAAGACTGCTCACGAACATAGCGACCGAGGATCCTCGGATGTGTTCCATAGAAGCGCGGGTGAAGAGGTTCCCCCGCGTATACCCCGTCTGGTGATACCGCGGTCCCGTCAGAGCCTATCATAGCTAGAGGATGAGAAAGAAAAAGGCGAACATCGCTTTCAATCCTGTTATGAATGACCCCGGACACGGTTCCACGGGATTCCTCGGTGAGTTGTAGGACCGCTTCCGCAGCCTCAATTCCTCGTCTCAATGCTATCTCTTTCACGGACAGGCCCACTTCTCCAGGATCAGAGCCGTGTGGCAAATACGAAACCACCCATGTCTCCCATTGAGGAGTCAAGCCTCCAAGACCAGCCGCAACTTCATTCCGGACCCGGACACGTGTTTTAGTATCTTGCAATCGATCTATTAACCTATCGACGCCCCCAGTCTGAGCCCATAATGGAATTGTCTGATCTAAGCCAGCACCGGCCGCAGTGTATGGATAGACATCATAAGTGATGTCCAATCCATTGGCGCGGGCTTGTTCGAACAGATTGAGCATCTCAGGACCATGGCCATAAACTCTTCTATCCGTAATGGCTAGGTGAGAGAACTGTACAGCAATCTCCGATCGATTTCCGATCTGCACCGCCTCCTCAATCATGGAGAGGTGCTTACCGTTACCAACGCGAGCATGCGTCACATAAAAAGCACCATATGGTGCAATTGCTCGACAAAGAGCCACTATCTCGTCCGTGGGTGCGTATCCAGATGGCGCGAGATTCAACCCTGTCGACATAGAAAATGCCCCCTGCTCCACCGACTCGATAGCCAGACGCTTCATAGCCTCTAGTTCGTCTGGAGTTGCAGGCCTATCGCTAGTGGCACCTACAGCCGTCCTCAAAGCGCCATGTCCAACCTGCGGTGCAACATTGAGACTTATACCGTTATCCTCGAGGCGATTGGCCCATCCATCAAGATCGGTCCAATCCCATTCTGCTTTTGAATGAGGTTCTTTATTTATCGTATCCTTAGGACCGTCTGGGCCAATTGGGAACGGAGAGTAACTGCAGTTGCCCATTACCTCGGTTGTAACACCCTGATAAGCTTTACTCTCCCCGTGTGGGTCATCAAGAAGTGAAGTATCAGAGTGTGTGTGCATGTCAATAAATCCAGGTGCAACAATGAGATTTCTCGCATCTATGACACTAGATGCCTGTGCGTTCCCCAGATCCCCTACAGCTTCTATTATATTTCCGCTGGTAGCCACGTCGGCTTGGCGACGAGGTCGCCCTGTGCCATCGATTACCGTCCCACCTTTTATTAGTATGTCGAGCATCACTCTCTCCCAGACTAATATTTCAAATCTTGATAGATCATCCCACGTTCATATATCCCATAGCTTACATCACTACTACAATTAACCCATCAAGCTGACTCTTTTAATCAAGATGCCACCACATGTTGATGCACGGAATTGGGGTACTAAGTTGAAATCATAGTACTCCTGATACCGACTTTAATTACATAACAATTGTTGGGAAGCAGGATATTTATTGCGCGTCGCTGAGCACTAATATGGAACTTTTAGGCAATCTTGTCGTAACATCCTACTTAAGCGCCGATTCACTTTAATTTGATTGAGGGGAAATTGATGGGAAATAAGCGAGTACGGCTGGGAATAGTCGGGGCCGGCAATGTAACGGTAAACCACTACATGCCACGTTTTCAAGCTATCGATGGCGTTGATCTAGTTGCAGTGGCCAACAGAACACGGGAATCCGCAGAGATAGCTGCGGATACGCTGGGGATCCCGGTTGTCTACGATCATTGGAACTCATTAATGGAAGATCCCGACATTGATGCAGTCTACATCGGTACATGGCCATATATGCATCGGACCCTTGTCTTGAAAGCATTAGAAAACGAGAAACACGTTCTCACTCAGGCGCGTATGGCCTCCAGTGTTAGTGAAGCTAGGGAAATGTTGGCTGCGAGCTTACTCAAACCACATCTAATTGCCCAAGTTGTATCTTCGAGCATACTTCCCCCGAACGTAATGAGGAAACTTATCGATCTGGTTAACAATGGCCCAGTTGGCAAAGTTCTCTCCGCAGACTTCACCCTAAGACAGGGTTTTACTGACCACGATCCAGACTTTGCCTGGAGACACGACCGAGATCTAAGCGGTTTCAACATTATGATGGTCGGAGCCAGGTACGAGAGCCTTATGCGAATCCTCGGACCGGCAACTAGCGTAACTGCAATTACTAAGCTCTCCTACCCAATGCGCCGAGATGGGAATATGCGGGTCCATACCTCCATTCCAGACCACGCTGAAGTGATATCCGATCTGGCCGGTGGCGGTACCTTACACATGGCTGTCAGTACAGTTACTGGGCTAGGGCCGCCCAGTGAACTATGGGTGTTCGGTACTGAGGGCACTGTCCGATGTCTATGCGATCCTCCAATAAATGTAAAAGACCAGGACCCAACATGGCTTTGGCTAGGCACCATAAAAGATCCGGAGATGGTCAAGGTAAGCGTCCCAGATCCATATGGGACCAGTGTTGAGACCGCCAGGGAATTCATTGCAGCCATCCGAGGAGAACAGACAGTCGGAGATACTACCTTCGTGGACGGATTAAGGTACGTGGAGTTCACCGAGGCCGTAACTAGAAGCGCCCAAGAACGGCAGACTATCTCACTCCCAATGTAAACGATTATCTCTCATAACCGCATCGTGTTCTCAAAAATAGCCGCACAATTCTTACAAAAGGAGAGTAAATGCGTTATTACCGTGTGATGGAAAAATTTGGAGAGACCCATCTATGTGTCGAGGCCTCAGAAGGTGTGTTGACATCACTGACAAGCATAAACGACTTGGTTAAAGAGTTCCGCAACCTCCTCGAAGCAAGCCACATCACAGAAACAAGCGTCGATGCAATAACTGAACGAATCTTACAAAATGGCTCCGGTAAAGAATTCAATCTTGACAATCTCATAGACTGGTCCATTTCCCACTCAGGAGAGGCTAGGATCATTAAACCACTGGAACCAGATGAGATGTGGGCAGGCGGTTTTGGTAACATGATCCTTACACCGGAAAAACTTGCTAACTCCGACGATGGTTCTCGGTTGGCATACAGTACACCAGAAATATCCACGGTCATCTACAAGGGGACAAACCAACGGCTGGTGGGCCCATTCGACACCATAGGTATTCGAGCCGACACCAAACGTACCATAGCGGAAGGTGAAGTAGTCTTTGTAATTTACAAAGGGAAGCTCGCTGGGTACACCACGGGGAACGAAGTCGCAGGAAACCTGTCTGCGCTATCCTCACATTGGGCTGTACCGTCCAAGGTGTTTAAAGGATGCGCCTCCGTCGGTCCATGTGTTGCTACACCTGAAAGCGTAGAGAACCCCATGTCAATGCAGTTAGACCTGATTCATTACCGGGGCAATGAAATTGTAGCTGAGGATTCATCGCCCGCAATTTTCAAACGATCACCTGAGGAGATAGTTGCCTCTACGGTAGCCCACGATTCCCCCCCTGATCTGGTGATTCAGTACAGCGGCGGTTTCACGGGAGTAGCAGATGCCTTACTAAAGGCTGGGGATGTAGTACGAATCACGCTGGAGGGCATCGGATTCGTTGAAAATACGGTGGAGGTGGTTTGACCTGCAAACCCACAGTGTAAAAGAACGCAAGTTGTTTCAAAACCACCCATAGCAATTTAGTAGTCAGAGGTAGTCATTGTCCAATAGCAAGCCAGAACATAACATCAACATACAAACCAATAACATTCTCTCGAAGATGTATGAAGGCGAGGTTGCTTACGGTTGTCAATTCAATTCACCTTCATCCGAGCAAATCGAATTACTAGGCATTGCAGGCTTCGACTTCGTGATCTTCGACGGAGAACATGGATCTTTCACCCTAGGCGATCTGGAAGATCAAAGCCGCGTCGCACAAATGTCGGGCCTGACTGCAATAGGCATGGTACCCGATGTCGAAGCCTCCACCATACACTCTTTTTTGGAGCGCGGCATATTGGGAATTCACGGACCGAATATAACGACGCCAGAAGACGCGCAGAAGCTAGCTGATGCGTGTCGTTACGCGCCCAATGGCAGGAGAAGTCTATCCTTTTCACGGGCAACCAATTTCGGATTTGGTCCACCTAGACCAGAATATATGGCCCACGCCAACACTCAAATCATAGTCATCGCACTGCTTGAACATGTAGACGTGCTAGACAGCCTAGACTCCATCCTATCCGTCGAAGGCATAGATCTTTATAGTATAGGACCAAAGGATCTGGCCCAATCAATGGGGATCCCTGGACAAATGAATCACCCGAGGGTGAGAGAATTCGAGGCCAAGGTCACCGAGTCGGTACACACTGCTGGCAAAACTATGGCGCATGAAGTAATCTCTGCTCAACGCGCGTCCCAGCTTTTTCTTGACGCAGCGTTGGAATTCGTAAACTCACATTGATCGTCATTATATAATTGTGGCCTAAATGTAGTAAGGTCTACCAAACTCGCTAATTCCACGCCCCGGAATTACCACTTAGGAAAATGGTTTGACCACATTAGCGTCGAAGCAGAACACATCTCTGATTGCCCACCTCCTCAGGCGTGCGTCGTTCGGCGCATACGGAGAAGACCTGGAGCGTTATGTCTGCCAAGGGTACGAAGCCACTGTCGATGAATTGTTAAACTCCCTCGGCAATGACAACATCCCTTACGATCTGATCCGACGCTACCATGTCGAACAGTCTACTCTTCGCAACCAAACCTCTGCCAGGGCCCTATGGATCTACAGAATGGCGACAACGAGGTATCCTCTTAAAGAAAAGATGACACTCTTCTGGCACAGGGTCTTTGCTACGTCAGCGGCCAAGCTTATTAATGCGAGACCCATGGTGAACCAGATTGACATGTTTAGGGAGCATGGCATGGGCAGATTTAATAACCTGCTTATCCATCTCTCGAAAAATCCAGCGATGTTAATGTGGCTAGACAATCAGGACAATCACAAAAACGCAATAAACGAAAACTATGCCAGAGAAATTCTCGAGCTATTCTCTATGGGGGTAGGCAACTATACAGAGACAGACATCAAAGAATGCGCAAGAGCCTTCACCGGATGGACTGTCGTAAACCCTGCATATATGTCTATAAAGATGAGGAACAATACCGCCAGGCCCTACGGATACATGTCCTGGCAATTCAATATCGACGAAAAAGACCATGATGACGGAGTTAAAACCTTCCTCGGAGAGACCGGAAACTTCAATGGCGAAGACATCGTAGAGATCATCTGCAAACAGGATGCAACACCAAGATTTATAGCAAGACATCTGTACCACTTCTTCGTAGCCGACGAAGTCCCGGTACCACAGTGGCCATATACCAAACCTAGAAATCCGGACGCCATCGAAGAACTCGCTCGGTCATATCGCGATTCCAGTTACGACATATCAGCCATGTTACGTGTGTTATTTAATTCTGACTTCTTTAAATCCGATGAAGTTAGGTTTACGAGAATAAAGAGTCCGGCAGAGTTGGTCATAGGTATGCTACGCATGGCCGGTGGTCTCAAAGTAGCATCTTACGAAACCTATGAATCTGCGGATGTCTGCTCTTTCATGGGCCAAGAATTATTGAGCCCTCCCAGCGTTGAGGGCTGGCAGGGTGGAGACGAATGGATCAACACAGGCACCTACGCCGAGCGCGTGAACTTTGCAAGCAAAATGTTCGACGACACAGATAGGCCCGGGATCAGGTCACTTATCGATAGAATCAAAGCCGCTGCCATTAGTGGTGTTTTGACCCCGCGCCAACTCGTGGACGCTTGCCTTGAAACTCTTGGACATATTGCCGCTTCAGATAACACCCGCAACGGACTCCTTGCAAGGGCCGAGACAGAAACAGATCTTAATTTCGACACTGAAGAAGCCATTACTGAATCCGAAAAGAAAATAGCAACGATGCTGCAACTCGTGGCCTCGACTCAAGAGTTTCAATTGGCCTAACAATGGGTTAGAACAGGACAATAACCATGTCTACCTCGACCGTCACACAAAAGCCCGAGTTGGAATATTTGGATACGGTGGGATTCGTAGCTGACCAAGGTGGAAGAGGATTCCACCTTCCAGTAGATATGGCAATACGTAGCGACGGTCGTATATACGTGGCAAGTCGAAGTCATTACCAATCTGTCAATATTATCGGCATTCAAATTGTCAGTATCAAACATGAGTTTTTCGGACAGGTGGGCAGCCATGGAAGTGGAGACGGACAAATGATATCTCCATCAGCATTGGCGATAGACAATAATGATCGACTCTACCTCGCTGATGATGTTCTACAACGGATCACCGTCTACGATAAAACAAACACCTATACGAACAAATGGGGCACTGCAGGGAGTGCGGATGGCGAGATCGATGGGCCATCAGGTCTAGTCTTCGATAGCGATAACAACCTGCTCATCGTCGACCACAAAAACCACAGAGTACAGAGATTCACAACGGACGGGTATTTTCTTGGTAAGTTTGGTTCCTTAGGGATGCGCGATGGTCAGTTCGATCATCCATGGGGTATAACCGTCGACGCAGAAAATTACATCTATGTCGCGGACTGGAGAAACGACCGTATCCAAAAGTTCACTAACGATGGATATTTCGTATCCAAATTCGGCAGATCTGGAAATGGACCGGGGGAATTTAATCGTCCCTCTAACGTTGCCGTGGACTCAGAGGGATTCATCTACGTTACTGACTGGGGCAACCAGAGAGTACAAATGATGGCGCCAAACGGCACATTTATCCTAGAGTTACGAGGACAGGCAACACTATCACCATGGGCCACGGAGTATCTGGAGTCCAATGCTGATGAAGCTATGGCACGATCAACCTATGTGCCAGTGTATGATACAGGCAGCGACGATCCGAACGAGATATCCGCCCGTATTGAACCGTACTTCTGGGACCCAGTCACAGTTGTCTTGGATAACAAAGACCGACTTCACGTGCTTGAAACTGGGCGCCACCGGTTCCAGATATATTCCAAGTTTGACGGATAGGTAACCCTGCCCTATAGATCCTCCAATTTAACAAACTCCGTTCCTTGCGATCTGTCCCCAATCACGTGTCTGTAACATTCACATCAGTGATGACCTATGATCCGTAAAGAAGTCGTCTTACCCACTACCGCAACAACTTATTTTCACTGAGATAAAAATACCCGGTGATAAAACAATCTCCCTATGATCAAATTAAATCATCACATAGTACATGGACCTTATGTTATTCTCCTACGCAACACGTTAGGTAACCCTAACCACACTGGAAATCATCCCTAATGGTTCCTCTGGACACAACCGAAATCGGACACACCAACGTACGAGTCACAAGGCTGGGCTTTGGGGGAGCGCCTATAGGAGGAGATCGGGCAGAGGTAACCGAGGAAGATGCCATTTCCGCGATAGAGCATGCTCTTGAGCTAGGTATCACTTTTTTCGATACTGCACCACTTTACGGACACGGTAAAAGCGAACGTTTCTACGGTCTGTCGTTGGCCCAAATACCGCGAGAGAATTTCGTACTTTCCACCAAAGTCGGTCGTGTCCTCAACCCCGTGAATTCCCTTAGCGACATGGCAACAAGTAGCTTCATCAATCCTGATCCTTTCACACCGGTTTATGACTATTCACGTGATGGGGTAATGAGGTCGTTGGAGGAGAGTCTCAAGCGATTGAAATTAGACAGGATTGACATTGCAATGATTCACGATCCAGATGAATTTGATTCGGCTCGACCTGGAGGGAATTTTGGTGAGCCTGTCCACTACAGCACAGCGATTAATGAAGCATTCCCTGCTTTAGCGGATTTGCGCTCGGATGGTGTCATTAAAGCAATCGGTGTGGGAATGAACCAGTGGCAAGCATTAACCCGCTTTGCTAAAGACGCGGACTTCGACTGTTTCCTGCTCGCCGGAAGATACACTCTCCTAGACCAATCGGCTCTTAATAAACTCCTTCCCTTGTGTACTGAAAAGCAAATCAGTGTTGTGCTTGGCGGCCCATATAACAGTGGGATATTGGCATCCGATCTATCGCTCGGAGCCCAATATTTCTATACAAACGCCTCACAAGAGGTGCTCAAACGAGCCCGTGAGATTAATACAATATGTGAACGTTACGACGTCCCTATCAAAGCAGCTGCTCTTCAGTTTGGTCTAGCTCACCCTGCTGTGGCTGCCACAATACCGGGATCACGTAACCAATCCGAAGTGAGAGATAATTTTGTTATGGCCAATTTCCAAATCCCGAACGGAATGTGGCAAGAGATAAGGCACGAAGGCCTAATACCAAGTGATGCACCAACTCCAAACACAGTCAGTTAGGCAGTCAACTACGAATCAAAACGCTATTCTAGGCCCCGAACGGAGACCACAGGCACTAATAGTAGTCTACTCCAACCTTCGTAGCCTCCGAAGCGTCTGCAGGAAACTTCCACTGCCAACCTTCACGACCCATCCTGTCTTCAGAAGATAGCGAATACGGCGCTACTAAACGATCATGCATGCTCAGTACGATCGACTGCATCATCTCTTTCGTTAACTCAGCACTTAGACGTCTAAATACGTCGCCGTAAGCCGGGTCCTTAACAAGATTGATCAGTTCATCTGGATCATCTTTAAGGTTGAATAGCATGGGCCCATCTAGTGAGTACTGACACAGCTTCCACTCTCCATCGAACACCATCCATCCTTGCGTCAACATCCCGAATATTCTAGTACGAGCAGGCGGCTCTTGGAAACCAAGATCAGGTAAGATTTGGGCATCCATGTACCTGGGCTGTTCACATCCGGCTATTTTTAAAATAGTTGCTGTGACATCCCGGAGTTCCACAAGATCACTATTTACAGATCCTTGTAAACCGCCGGGCAGACTAACCAGTAAGGGAATGTGTGTTGCAGCTTCGAAAAATGCAGCCTTGCCGTCAAGGCCATGGTCACCAAGATAATCACCGTGATCCGTTGAAAAAATAATCACAGTATTCTCAAGCAATCCACGGCTGCGCAAACTATCAATAATCTCCCCCACTTCGTGATCAATCTGTTTGACTAAACCGGCATAGTGAGCACGTATAGTTTTCTTCTCTTCGGTAGTGAATTGCTCCAGATCCATTCCCATGTTGCGGCGAGCCTCAATGTGTGTTGCGCGTAAACTTCCGGGGTCGTCGTCTGCTGCCGGAACTGGATCGGGCATGTCTTCCGGGTTGAATCGTTCTGAGAAATCCACAGCTGGGTCGTAAGGATCATGGGGGCCAGGAAAGCCTACCATCATGGCAAAAGGTCCGTCTCCACCGTAATTATCAATGAACCGACATGCCTCCCGACCGGTATAACGATCCCACGAATGTTCCCAAGGAACGTCAGTGGTCGCTGCTCCTTTCTTCTCAAGGTAGTCGCCATATCTATCCCACGGCATTTTCTTGCGACCATGTTCTGTAAGGTAGTGATGGTAGTCGTCTCGAATGTTTGTCCACAGCTTATCTTCACATACAACCCTGTACTGAAATCCATGGAGTGCATCCCAAGGATAGAAATGCATTTTGCCTACCGCAGAAGTGTAGTATCCGGCATCTGAAAGAAGCTGCGGCCAGGTTTGTATACCTGCCTCATTGTAATCTGGGCGCAGTGCGTGAAGATTGTCAGAAACCCCGTTTCTAATCGCATTCATACCGGTCATCAACGCGGTCCTTGCAGGAACACACAAAGGTGATGCTGAATAAGCACGGTCATATCGCACCCCACGACCAGCGATACTGTCTATGTTCGGCGTATCAATAAACTCAGCCCCGTAGCAACTCAAAAAGTCCCGACGGAGTTGGTCCGGAAACAGGAATAGAATGTTTGGTAGCTCTGGCATTATGTCACCCTGATTTTAGATTACCATGGCTAAACTGAAGCGGACACCACCGATGTACATACCATCTTCAAAGGACCATACCTGGTTTTGTGAGTCGCAATCTTGCTCCGTCATTTACGATTCCTTCGATGATCTCCATTCGTTAGGACGGGCATATCCTCCACTATCGATATGCTAATCGCATCGATTCCCTACCCGAATGTCAACACGGTCCGAGCAGTGACACCGTTGTTCATATCCTCGAAGGCTTCATTAATCTCATCCAAAGGCCTGTAGCGTGTAATAAGCTCATCCAACTTGATACGACCATCCATGTACAAATCAAGTAGCCATGGGAAGTCCACTCTCGGCATAGCGGATCCATGAAAGGCACCGATCAGCGCACGGTCTTGGAACAAATCCCAGGCATCGATCGTTATCTTGGTTTCTGGTGGTTGAACGCCAACCATGACTGCGGTACCCCCGGGCCGTATAGACTTAAATGCTTGAACCACGAGATCCGGCCAACCCACAACCTCAAAGGCATAGTCGGCCCCTCCACCTGTAATCTCAGCAATCCGTGGACCTGGTTCAACCAAACTAGCATTGATCACGTCTGTCGCGCCCATTTCTCTAGCTTTTTCTAACTTGAATTCAACTGTATCTACAGCGATTATCTTTGCCGCTGATGCCAGAATCGCACCTTGTATAACATTCAGTCCGACTCCACCACATCCAAATACCACGACAGTTGTCCCGGCTTCTACTTTGGCTCTGTGTACAACTGAACCGACACCGGTTATCACAGCGCAACCAATTAGACATGCTTTCTCTAACGGTACATCGTCACGTACCTTAACTAGCCTATCCGCCGCAACAACCGTTCGATCAGCGAAAGTACCTATTCCTACCATAGAATAATACGGCCTTCCATCCTTACTAAAACGAGTAGTACCATCTGGCATAGTAAACACACGTCCATATGTCTCGCAAAGAGTCGGCCGTCCCAAAGTACAGTTCCTACAGTACCCACACATCGCATCCATCGAGAAGATGATGTGATCTCCAGGCGACACGTTTTCCACACCCGGGCCTATTTTTGTAACAACACCTGCCCCCTCATGCCCTAATACCAGAGGCAGTGTCGTAGGTGTTATGTGCCCATCCACAAAATGGTAATCACTATGGCATACTCCTGCTCCCACAAGCTGAACTTCAGCTTCGTTAGCCTTGGGTGGGCTTAATTCAAGCTCTTCGACCTTTAACGGCATATGTGATTCGTAGCATACTGCTGCTCTCATCCTGCACTCCCAAATATTACTATCGGCTATACCTACCTAGGTTTGATTTCTCTATCCCGATCCAAACCAGATACATGAATCTCAAGATGTGGGTAATCTGACTGGTATGCCCACAATCCTACGCTGACCGACCTAGTCACTCAACACCCCCCACTCATTCGAGCCATGCCAACCCTAAAATGGACTCAGTAGAAATTCGCTAAATACCCAGTGCACCGAAGCACGCGGCAATAATACTGGGGACGTCAATCTCATACTCTTTGTATAGGTCGGATGGGTTACCAGACTGTCCATACCTATCGACTCCTAGTGGGAATGTAGAGGTGTTCAAAGCACTGCCTATCCATGCCAGAGAATGAGGGTGCCCATCTATGACAGTTACTACCGGGGCTGCCCGATCTGATTCAGGTATTACTTCGGAGAAGAAATCTTGCTGGGCAGTCCCCCCCATAGTGGCGCGTACCGACTCCTGAAAACTAGAATATAACGGCCCTTGTCCGGTCACATTGACAACGTTGGCATATACCCCTTCATCTTTAAGCTTCAGGCTGGCTTCCACCGCCAGTGGCACCATTACCCCTGAGACCATTATGTGTACAACGTTCTTTCCGGCTATGTAATCCGGTTGATCCCTGAGATCCACCAGTCGATATGCCCCTCGGAGCACTTGGGTGCGCAACCTTTCCTGATCTGCTGGGCCGGGTGGCAGGGTGAAGAGATTCTGGTTGACGCTCTTGGTGCTTAGCCTGATATACATCGACTCTTTGCGTTGTCGGATCTGCTCTAAGCCGCCGAGTATGATCCACTCAAGCTCCTGTCCGAAACAAGGTTCGTAGAAAGCAACCTCTGGCAACTCTACACCAATCGACTGAGTAATCAATGATTGATGAGCACCGCCCTCTGGACCCAAGCTCACTCCTGAAGGTGTCCCAACAATAATAAATTTTGCACCTGAATAAGCACTGTAAACGAAAGCATCTAGCCCACGCCGGACAAACGGATCGTACAGTGTACCCATGGGGAACAGAATCTCCCCAGTGTTTTCAAAGGACAATCCCAACTGGCCTAGTAGCATGAAAAGATTGTTCTCAGAGATTCCGAGTTCTAGATGCTGTCCGACAGGGGTTTCATCCCACTTCAACGCCCGCAATACATCATCTGGCAAATCCTCACCTTCAGCTCGTGTCCACACCCCAACCCGGTTGATCCAACCTCCAAGATTGGTTGAACTAGCTACATCCGGGCTTACCGTAACCACTCGTTCGGCAACCGTTGGAATACTTCTGGAAATTTCGGTTAGGATCTGACCAAAAACTTGTTGTGTGGACATCATTCCTTGGTAGCCGCGATCAAACGAAACCGGTATGTCTAATTGGGGAGGATCGACAACAGCCTTTTTCTCAGGCCAGAGTTGTTCCCTTCGAGCCCTAACCAAGGTTCCGGGCTCAGAGTCCGGAGGAAACGACGATACAGCGTCGGAATCTGACATTTCGAGTTGGCTCCTAAACGCCTCCATCTGTTCTGAGTTCAAAATCACTGAGTGATTCTGAGGGTCACCGATAGATGGAAGTCTCCAACCCTTCAATGTGTAAGCAAAAAGCACATTAGGCCCCGAATCGAAGTCAAGTTGGCCAAAGGCGTCCCGGAGTTCCTCAAAGTCATGTCCTCCCAAATTCTGGATCAATGCGTGCAACTCTTTATCATCCCATTGCCCTAGGAAATCGGAAAGATCCGACGGGTGCCTGCTACTACGTGGCAGCCACTCTCGCACTGTTTCAGGAGACGACCGCAACAGTCGTTGGTAAACCTCGTTGGACATGTCATCAATGCATTCTCTAAGCAGGTCCCCCTTGGGCAATGCATAAGCAGCTTGAAGCCGTTTGCCATACTTAGCATCGACAACATTCCAACCGTTTGCCTTAAACATCTGTCGCCATGATTGGACACGTATGCCAGGTATGACGCGGTCCAAACTTTGACGGTTTAAATCCACCACCCAGAGTACGTTAGACATTCCGGACATCGCCGGTTCACCTATCGCCTCCCAAACCGAACCTTCATCTAATTCAGCGTCACCCAGAAGGCTAATAAAGCGACTAGTTGGTATTTCATCTTCCCCAAAGTGAGATCGGGTATACTCCTCAGCCAGCGCCCCGAAGTTGGGAGCAACCGATCCAAGACCCACCGAGCCCGTGGAATAGTCGACGCCGTCCGGATCTTTCGTTCGGCTTGGATAGGACTGTAAGCCATGGTAAGCTCTGAATTGATGTAGATATTTTTTATCTAAATTTCCGAGTAGGTACTGAATAGCATGGTAGATCGGAGATGCGTGAGGTTTAACTGAAATCCGGTCCCCAAGTTTCATCCATTCAAAATAAAGGTAGGTCATCACGGTGGCGACTGAGGCACTTGACGCCTGGTGACCCCCAACTTTCAGACCATCAGGATTATTCCGAACGTTGTTGGCGTAGTCAACCATGTAGACTGCAAGCCATAAGACACGATCCTGGATATCCTCCAGAACCTTGTTCCGATCAGAAATTGACAGGTCACTTCGGATTTTTTCAACCATTAGACGCTTCCCACAATGTGGTATACGTATCTAAGAAATACAGCATACTGAACTTGAGACCAGTATATCAAATTCTTGCCAATAATCTTTAATCAAAATGTCCTAAATTCATCAGCTGTTCTCAACTCAGTAACCGCAAAGAACGTACCATCACTACCGATTGGTTCCTGTGCGCTTCTTAGTCAAATCAAAAAACCGTAGGCTCATAGAAACATTTATCAAAGCCAATAGGATGCGAGAGTAGGACTTAGCATTATGCCTCGACAATAGCCCAATCAAACATTCACTCAGCCAAATCGAATTCACCCGCCTGTCGCCACCACCCACTTAGGCTAGACCGAACGTCCATCCGGTAATCGTCCTCCAAGGTCCGAATCCCATTCCTGGGATGGGGAAGGAATAGTTGGGCTAATATGCTAACGCCTGGCTCAGAGTGTCAAGCAATCAATTTGTTTAATCCCACGCAGACATCTCAGAACGCAGACCTGGATCCAGTCCCATATCGTATGCCTCTAGCGCGTTGTCAATATGACGAGTCTCCCTAGCACCAACTAAAACGGCAGTAACCGCAGAATGAGTCATCGCCCACGCCATAGCTAATTTCACCATAGACACGCCGATCTCTTTTGATTTAGCCTGCAGCGCTTCAACTACATTGAAGTTTCTATCGCTGAAATAAACATCAATGTGCCCTGGTGCAGTGTCAAAGCGAGTCCTAGTTGGTATAGCTTGGCGGTCACCGCGGGTATATTTTCCTGCTAGAAATCCCGCTCCAAGTGGACTGTATGGAGTAACCGCTATCTCTTCCTTTTCGCAAATCGGAAAGAGATCGACTGCGTGCTCGGGATGGGCAAGATTGTATATGGGTTGGGTAATCTCGAACCGAGCGTAACCATGAGCAGCACTAGCGTCGAGCGCTTCCTGCACTTGCGCTCCATCATAATTACTTCCGCCTATGCAACCGACCAGTCCTGCTCTCACCTCAGCGTCCAGTGCACCCAGAGTCTCTGCGATAGGAACGCTCTCATCTGGAGAGTGCATTTTGTAAACATCGGTCCGGTCAATTTGTAAGCGATCCAGGCTCGCAGCCAACTTTGCTTTAACGTTTTCCGGACTACCTCCGGACCCAACTTTTGTGCATATCGTAATCTGATCGCGGATGCCGTTGGCTTTGATCCAAGTTCCAATAATACGTTCAGAAGAACTGACTTCTGCCGTCATTTCTCTCACGTCGTCGATCCCCGTAGCAAGACGGCCCTCCCGAGCATTACCACCGCCATACCCTTCCGCTGTGTCAAAAAAAGTGATGCCCTTTTCAACAGCATAATCCATAATACGATAGGACTGCTCCTCGTCAATCTCTCTGCCAAAAGTCACGCAGCCCAACCCTATTCCACTAATCGTCTCACCGGTTTTTCCCAACGGTTTTTGATCCAAATCCCCTCTCCTTCTCATTCTCTAATTGTTTACAATACTAGCTTCAATAACTAACACTGGATCTAAAAAATTTTCCCATGTTCTTAACGATCCACCATATATTCAATTGCACCCATCTTCAATTCCACGCAGACATCTCAGCACGTAGATCTGGGTCCATTCCCATTTCGTAGGCAGCAATCGCATTGTCCACATGCCTCGTTTCCCGCGCTCCAACCAGCACTGCTGTTATGGCGGGGTGGGTTATTACCCATGCCATAGCGAGTTGCACGACTGACAGCCCTATTGCAGCAGATTTTTCCTTTAACTTATCCATAACTCTAAAACTGCGATCATTGAAATATATATCTATGTGGGCAGGTGCCACATGCATGCGAGTTCTGGCAGGTATTTTACTCCTATCCGGTGTGTATTTACCGGTTAGAAACCCTGCGCCTAACGGACTATAAGGTGTCACCGATATTCCTTCTTTGAGGCAAAAGGGAAGGAGGTCGTTCTGGGCATCTGGCACGGCCAAATTGTAATTCGGCTGTGTTACTTCAAAACGTTCGTAGCCTTTTTCCTGAGCGATATCCAAGACTTCCCGCAATTGCACTGCATCGTAGTTGGCTCCTCCTATGCAGGTAGATATCCGTCCAGCTTTTTTCTCCTCTGTCATTGCATCGAGCGTTTCATCAATAGGTGTCGAGGGGTCTGGAGAATGCATCTTGTAAACTTCCACATGGTCTGTTTGAAGTCTGTCCAAGCTTGCCACAAGGGCTTTGCGTATTTCTTCAGGTTTCCCGTGACCTCCACTGATCTTGGTACACAGTGTGACCTGCTCACGAACTCCTCTTGCCTTCATCCAGCTCCCTATGATTCTCTCAGACGAGCTTAGCTCCCCAGTAGTTTCACGGACATCGTCTATTCCGAGGGATGCTCTCCTGTTCTCTCTCGCCTGTCCGCCGCCGTAAGCTTCGGCAGTATCGAAAAACGTGATCCCTTTTTCAAAACAATAATCCATTAACCGATAGGATTCTTCTTCGTCAATCTCACGACCAAATGTCCCAGTACCAAGAGCCAAAGCACTAACGTTAGTTCCGGTTTGGCCTAAAGGTTTTTGGTTCATAGATATACCCTAACTCTCTCCATCCTTAATTTAACTCCCGTTCTGTATCCACATGTTTCCAGTGAGTAATTTCAAAGAGCAAGATAGACATTGACATAGGTTTTGTCAAAGTGCAGGGTTCTCAAGATCAAAAAATCACTGAGTCATTTCCGGTAATTGAGATGGAATTGCAAAACGGGCAACCCTGTTTAGATTCTACTTTATTTAGTCGCTCTGGCTAAGTCGTACGCCCCCATCGTCTTTCCCGTGGAAAGGCTCCTTCATTACCGATCCTATAATAATTAACTGCAACTGTGCATATTTGATTCCCGCCACTACAGGCACAACATCCGCCATCAATTCCTTAACAATGAAAGAGTTTAATACACCTCAATAAAGCGAGCGCCCCGACCGTTGGTCGGGGCGCTCTTCATACGCTACGCATTTATATTAGACAGGTTGGTATCTAATCCATCGGAGGCATGCCACCAGGCATACCACCACCACCAGGCATTGCCGGAGTCTCCTCTGGCACATCGGTGATCAGCGATTCTGTGGTGAGAACCATAGCGGCTACGCTAGCAGCATTCTCAACCACCGCTCTAGTCACTTTCGCTGGGTCCATAATCCCGCGCTCTAGTAAGTTCGTAAACTCACCTGCCTCAGCATCATAACCCCAATCACCTTCGCCCTTTTCGGTCTCAGCCAGAATTACCTCTCCGGAAACCCCGGTATTGTCCGAAATAAGTCGAAGTGGCCTAGACAAAGCGGCCTGAAGGATTCGTACACCCGTTGCCTCGTCGTCACTAGCTTTGATGGCATCAAGCCCAGCCCTTGATCTAACGAGAGCAATACCTCCCCCAGGAACGATACCTTCTTCTACCGCCGCTCGAGTCGCAGACAGAGCATCTTCAACCCGTTGTTTCTTCTCCTTGAGTTCTACTTCAGTAGCCGCACCTACTTTTATGATGGCAACGCCACCAGATAGTTTCGCCAAACGCTCCTGAAGTTTCTCACGGTCGTAGTCAGAAGTGGTGTCCTCAATCTGAGCCCTAATCTGATTGATTCGGCCTTTTATCTCATCATCAGACCCCGAGCCATCAACGAACGTGGTATCTTCTTTCGTCGACACCACTCGCCTAGCCCTCCCCAAGTCCTCGACGGAGACTGAGTCCAGCTTTCGACCAATTTCCTCACTTATTACTTGGGCACCCGTTAGGATAGCAATATCCCGTAGCATTTCTTTGCGACGGTCGCCAAATCCGGGGGCCTTTATACCAAGCACGTTAAGGGTCCCGCGCAGCTTGTTAACAACAAGAGTTGCGAGAGCCTCTCCTTCAACATCCTCTGAAATCAGGACGATATTCTTGCCCGTCTGGAGTATTTTCTCCAACGCAGGCAGAATGTCGGACATAGCCGATATTTTCTTATCGGTTATGAGGATGTATGGATCCTCCACTACAGCCTCCATACGATCCTGATTGGTGATGAAGTATGGGGAAATGTATCCACGGTCTATCTGCATCCCCTCTACGAATTCCTGTTCGTAATTGAGACCTTTCGATTCTTCAACAGTAATTACGCCATCCTTGCCCACTTTCTCCATTACCCCGGCAATCAAATTACCCATTTCTTCGTCGTGGGCCGACAGGGATGCAACCTGAGCGATCTGATCTTTGCCTTCGACTGGAGTAGACATTTTTTCTATCGAGTCCCTGAGAGCTGCAACGCCTTTTTCAATACCACGCTTTATCGCCATGGGATTGGCACCAGCAGCTATATTCCTAAATCCTTCATGAACAATCGCTTGAGCTAAAACTGTGGCACTTGTCGTGCCATCGCCCGCGACGTCATTGGTCTTGCTCGCTGCTTCTTTTAGCAATTGAGCACCCATATTCTCAAACGGGTCTTCCAACTCTATCTCTTTGGCAATTGTGACGCCATCACTACACACCTGTGGCGGTCCAAACTTCTTGTCCAAAACCACGTTTCGTCCGCGTGGTCCTAGGGTCACTCCAACGGTGTTAGCCATGGTATCAATACCACGCTTCATCGCGTTTCGAGCGTCCTCGCTGTATTCCAACTGCTTTGCTGGCATATCTTTCCCCCTTGATCTAGTGGAGTTTCTGGATTTTTAACCTACTTCTTGAATAGGATATCTTCATCTCGTACAACCAAATATTCTATTTCGCCTTCCTTGTATTCGGTGCCAGAATACTTGGAATAGACAACTGTATCGCCAACCGAGACCTCTACCGGGATACGCTTTCCATCATCTGAAAGCTTCCCTGGTCCTACAGCTACAACCTTGCCTTCCTGAGGCTTTTCTTTTGCCGTATCTGGAAGGTAAATGCCACCGGCACTGACCTGTTCGTCTGATTCTTGCGGCTCTATCACTACCCGGTTCCCCAGTGGGGAAAAAGAAACTTTGCTTTTCGTCGCCATGATGCCAAGTCCTCCTCTTTGATGGTGCTACTCGCAGGCCTAGACTCAATTAGCAGTCTCTCCTTGCGATTGCCAACGACCTATTGTATTTGCGCGGAGTAATCCTAGTCAATACCCCTATTGAATTGAGGCTGGGAAACGGTTGATAACGGGTCGCCTTGAATTCGTTATCTATTTATAGCGGGACGTCCCATGTCTTGGTCTGCAAGCACTTAATCGCCCAACCCCATCGATTCTAGAATAGTCTTAGCCCCTTGGTCCCCATCCCGTGCCCTACCCACGACATAGTCAAGCATCACGGGTGCATTCGCGATAAGGCGAGTATTAGCAAATTGCTCTTGGTATCCAACCATGCCCCCATAAGTTGCCGATATCGTTTCGCCACGAGGACCCGTAACTCTATTAGGACTCTCAGGGTTATATCCCCACGGGCCTGAAGTGTGTTCAGATTTGGTCACTTTATTCCCTCCAGAAACATTTCATTAAAGCACACGTGCATTTGCTGAGCACAAGCGTACACTCAACTCACAACCACATGTCAAGAATAATTGCAGGATTAACCACTATTAACGATAGGCTGGGCGATTATCCAAAGGCTGATTGCCGTATAAACGACCATAAGAATCACCATTGGATACTGGCTCCGCAGCGCGACACCATAATTCGCCATAGCTCTAACTGAAATTCGGTGTGCTACATAGACAGACATGATATGACCAAGCACTATGGCAGCCACTGCAAGGTACCAAACAACCCTAGCATTAATGACTCTTATGTTAATTAGATAGTCTCCTGTACCAAAGATGTCCCAGCCAAACCCGAAAGGATCAGAAGCAAGCGATACGATCAATTGTCCTTGAATCAGTAGAAACGATATGTAGTGGGCAATGTTGTACGCAACCGCTATCGGTATTAAAGCAAAAACAAACATTTTCGCGATCCCGATAACAGAATGCGAATCACCCGACATCCTTCGAATTGCCCACGAGGTCAATCCGTATGCCAAGATGAACATCGCAGGCAGTGCCACTAAACCAACTGTCTTAATACCACCAACCGTAAACATGCCCAGTATGGACGCCACGGGATAAATCGCATTCTGCACATCAAGCCAGAACGATGTCTCCATGAACCCATCATAAGTGACGGTAGCTAGAACAAACACGACGAAACCAGCGGTGGCTGTCGAAATATGCTCAGACCTAGCTAATCCTACCGCAATTGGCCTGAAATTGAGTTGCCTGTCTCTTGTTTCGGCCAACTCGAAGCATTCGTAACAATCAACGCAATCCTCACCCTCGACGTAACAATCAACGCTGCATCTTTCACAAACTGATCGATTAACCACTCGCACTTCCGTAGGTGACAAACGCGCGAAGAACCCAAAAAGGATCGCGAATGCCTCACCACGTCTCAACCAAACATGTTTCCCGTATGTGGCCATACCAACCCAGGTTATCAAGGAATAACATACGATCAGGAAAGCGAGATTTGATGGAACCGCCGCTTTGCTGTACACATTTTCTAACCAGGCAAACATCCCAAAAAGCACAAATGCGGGCCATATATCCCATCGATCCGGGTATTTCCATAGGGTTGAGACTCGACCGTCGCGACGTACCCGGAGCAGTCTCTCAGCCCATTCGTACAAAGTCTTCCAAGGATTGATCAAAGCCCAACAGTTCCCAAAAAACGCCGAGATATACCCTAAACCAATCCACCAAATAATCCACACCATAGCTGGCGAGATATTCTCAAGAGGTTTGTTTACTCCAAATATTCCAGTAGCCACTACCAGCAGCAGCAGGAGAGCGAATGCTGCCTTAATCATAAATACGAAAGGGCGATTGCTTAGTATGACTCCTATCAACGGATTTTTTAGGAGATCATATGTGGGATATCGAAGATCTCCATCACGTTGCCGAACGAACAAACCGATCACAACAAACGACATTGCTACCACCAGTGCCGCTCCAACCATAAAGAAATTTAATGGGACAGGAAGGTCGTAGCTCTCACCAAATCCGTGGGCAGAGACAGTCGAGGGTGTGTAAAACCAAACCAGTCCCAATGAAAGGAGTGGGAATATGAGACGTCTGTGAAATTGCACAAGTGTTTTCAGCGAGGAAGCACCTCGAGGGTAGCCAATGTGATTTCTTCCTCCCCATGTCCAACCGATTCCTCCTGCTCATCTTCCGTATGTTGAGTGTCTTCGCCTTCATGATCATCCGTCGCATCGTCTTTATTCATAGAATCCTGATGCCCAGAATGATCCGCGCCAAAGGGGTGTAACTTGATTACGAATCTTCCCGTTGCATCAGCCTCGAACTTCATTTCTTTAGTCTCATGTGGCCCAACATCGACCACGAAATTGTATCCATGCAAATGGAACCCGCCCGCCTGATCTGAGGTTATGCGAAACGTAACATTGTCTCCCTGTTTAACCCTTATTATTCCTGTATCTACGTTCATTTTCCCGTCTTGTATCGCTAGTTCTAATTGCACGTCCTTTGGTCCACCCGCATCGCTACTGCAGGCAACCAAAAGCAGCATGGCCGCCAGAAGGGAAACTATCATTGAATCCATATTCCTTGCAGTCATGACCTATCTCCTTACCTACATGACCGATGGTTCATTTAAACGAGGTGACAGCAAACCACCAGCTGGAGCTTCAACGAATCTAGATGAGTTTAGTATAGCCATGTTAACTTTGGATGTATATTTCATTTCCATGTTTAGGGTCTTATGTGCCTAATTTACTCGCCAAATCATTGAAATCGTATGCAAACATATCGTACCGGTCGTCCGGTTCGACATCTACTACATGGCGGGTGCCAAACTCCAAAGAGCGTGGTACATAAGCAGTTCTCATTCCTGCCATTTTGGCTCCGTCAAGGTCGTGTTTATGCGCCGCTACCATCATAACCTGATCGGAAGGGAAACCCAGTAACTCGACTGCTGTTTGGTACACCTCCCTGTCCGGTTTATACTTTTTGGCCAACTCTGCCGAAAGAATACAGTCCCAGGGCAATCCTGCGTGTTTCGCCATATTCGTTAACAACGAGACATTCCCGTTAGACAGAGCCGCTATGACATACCGATCACGAATACGGTTGAGCCCGTCGATCGCATCCGGCCAGGGAGCCAAGCGATGCCACACACGGTTCAGGTAGTCCTTCCGTTCCTCATCCAACCCCTCGATCCCATACTCAAGAAGTAGTCGGTCTAGAATCATTCGGTGTAAATCGTCAATCTTCGTCCAAGGCAACTCACCGGTGCGAACCCGAGCCATAGCTGGCTCGTAACCCTGTCTCCACGCATCGGCAAAAGCGGGCCAATCGACATCAACAAGTAGGCCTGATCCCAACCTTTTTCCTTCGTGTATGACACTTCCTCTCCAGTCAACAACGGTGCCAAACACATCGAAAGTTAAGGCTTTAATTCCCATAATATCAATCAACTCATTGCTCCATTACTTCCTTAACCTGTGCCGCTCATCGGGAGGGGAATCAATTTCCTTTGCCAATTGCAAATATTATATATGCATGCGATATATAGGCATTGCGAATTTACCACCTCCATTCACCAACCTTTCACCTATTCGAGAACTTGATCATGGGCCTATCACTGCATAGTTTAACTGGCAGCAAAGCCCGTGTATCATATCCGGTGTTCTAAACTTTTAACTCTCCTTAAGTGAGGTGGATCATGGGAGACCGCGTAGGTGGGAAAGTTGCTGTCATCACTGGAGCTGGCTCCGTTGGTCCGGGGATAGGAAACGGTAAAGCAGCA
>JASMAO010000091.1 GCA_030754315.1 SAR202 cluster bacterium | reverse complement strand
TGATACACACACGGAGGCAATAGTGAGATCGTTCATCGAATCCCTTACGTCCGGGAAATTCATGGTTACCACCGAGCTAATTCCACCAAAAGGGTCTCATCTCACGCCTCTATTTGAGAAAGCGGAAGCGTTGAGGGATCAGGTAGACGCATTCATCCTAACGGACTCCCATGCTGCCCAGATGAGTATGTCTCCGCTAGCGGTGGCTCATTTGCTAATCAACCGAGGTATAGAGCCTATTCTCAGCATCAATTGTGGGGGGCGCAACCGAATAGCCCTACAGTCGGACTTGCTGGGGGCACATGCTCTGGGCATCAAGAATATCGTTTGCATGACTGGCGATCACCCGGCTGTCGGTGACCACCCTGAGGCCATTCCCGTTTTCGATCTCGATTCCATTTCTCTGCTAAGAGCCATTGCTTCTCACCGGGCTGGAAAGGATATGTCTGGTCGCCGTCTCACGGGAACCTCTGCTTTCTTAGCCGGTGCAGTGGTCAATCCGGCAATTACAAACCAGGATCAGCAAATGCGACGAATGGAGATGAAGGTGGCTGCTGGCGCCCAATTTTTTGTTACCCAAGCAGTGTTCGATCCGCTCCTTTTCAAGTCATTCATGAGCACCGCAAGCAAGTTCAGTATTCCCATCATCGCGGGGTTGATTGTGCTCAAGTCCGGTGACATGGCCCGTCGCCTGAACGCCAGTCTACTGGGAATCGCTGTCCCAGATGTCCTGATCGACGAGATGGATCGGGCAGAGGATCCTGATAGTACTGGCGCCGCGATAGCGACGCGAACCATCAAAGATCTAATGTCCTTATGTCAGGGTGTGCATTTAGTGTCAGTCGGGAGAGAATATCAGATACCCAGGGTGCTGAAGGCTGCTGGTATTGCTACTGGCTCATCTCTAGGAGAGAGGTAGATAACTTTGCAAGCACTATTCTCTCCACAGCATTAATGTAGCTAGTGCCAAGCCATACGCCTGGAAAAGCAGTCGCAAATAATCCTGCGATTAGTCAATGCTGGCAATCATATCACTGAGATGATAACTTAATTTGTAGCAGGTAGCGTGAATCTGATTAATTGGTGCTCTGCTCTTTATATGGTTATTATTCCGATTCTGAGGAGAAAAGATTTTTCAAATTCCTTTGGGAACACGCCTCGTAATGTGCCTCTACCTGGCAAACAAAAACTAAATGGGAGGATCAGCCATGACAAACAGTATGATTGCGGCTCAGTTGATGACGGTCCGAGAGTTCACCGAAACCGCTGCCGGTATGGCACAGACGTTGGTCAGATTGCGAGAAATTGGGTACGAAGTCGTACAAATCAATTCGCCTAGTGGCAATAAGTTCACTGCAGCTGATTTGAGGAAGATGTGTGACTCAGCAGGTATAACAGTCTGCTCCACTCACTGCGAATTCGACAGGCTCCGTGATGAAACGGAAGCCGTCATCGAAGAGCATGAAATACTCGGTTGTGCCAGTATTGTGGTCAGCAATATGACAGACGACTATCCTCGAAGTGGTGACGGGTTCCTTCGATTCGCCAAGGACGCAGAACAGGTGGCACGAAAGCTTAAACAAGCTGGAATCGGCTTTTCTTACCATAATCATAGCTTCGAGTTTCAGAGGTTTGAGGGTCAATTCGGACTCGATATCATTTTTGAAAACACCGACGCCAATTACGTTCAGGCGGAAATTGATACGTACTGGGTACAACATGGTGGCTGCGACCCAGTGAAATGGATCGAGAAACTATCAGGTCGTCTACCATCGATACACCTGAAAGACATGACGATGCGAGTGGACCAGCAGCTTAGATCTCGACAGATCAAATGTGAAGTCGGTGAAGGCAGCTTGAACTGGCCAGACATCATTCGCGCAGCCCAAGGATCGGGGGTGCGTTGGTATATCGTGGAGCAAGACCAATGTGAACGGGACCCCTTCGATAGCGTGGAGATCAGTTTCAGAAACCTGAAATCTATGGATATTGGATTATAGTGGACGGGTAATTAGGAGATGGAATGATGACAAACAATCCATTGAAGGTCGGCGTTATCGGGTGCGGCATGATCAGTAATCATTATCTCGCACACTTGCCTCAGTTCAACATACTCGAACTAACAACCTGTGCAGATGTCCTGCCCGATCGAGCAGCTGAGCAGGCCCTAAAACACCGCGTGCCAAAGGCATGCTCGGCAGAAGAGTTACTAGACGATCCCAATATCGATATCGTAGTTAATTTAACGACCCCGCGAGTACACTCCGAGGTAAGCCTCTCCATCCTACGCGCTGGCAAACATCTTTACTCTGAAAAACCACTAGGCATTACACGGGACGAAGGTCTCAAAATCTTGGCGTTAGCGAAAGATAATGGACTGCGAGTGGGATGTGCTCCTGACACGTTTTTAGGTGGGGGATTACAAACCTGTAGAAAACTGATCGATGATGGTGTCATTGGAGAGCCCATTGCTGCAACGGCTTCCCTCACGGAAAAATCGGATTTGCGCGTGCCATCCGATCGGGCTTTTTCGTTTGGGCCAGGCGCGGGAGCAATGCTCGACCTGGGCGTGTATTACTTGACAGCTTTAGTCAATATTCTAGGTCCTATACGATGGGTTACTGGGATGATTAGCACACCTTTCCCCGAACGCGTTCTTGTTGATGGACCGGCCAAGGGATCAAAACTCCCTGTTACCGTCGCAACCCATGCTACAGGATCCATGGAAATGGTCAGCGGTGCGCTGGTCTCTGTAATCATCAGCACTGACGTCTTCGCAGGAGAAACTCCCCATATACTAGTATACGGTACAAAAGGCACGCTTCGAGTTCCTGATCCAAACGAATTCCGAGGACCAGTGCACACGTTGCATGACATGGGTGAAGAGTGGAAAGAAACACCGTTAACACACGCATACACCAGCCAGTCCCGGGGGCTGGGGGTGGCTGATCTGGCACAGGCAATAACATCCGGTAAAAACCATCGAGCAAGCGGCCAGTTAGCTTACCACGTCCTCGATGCTATGATAGCCTTCGAAGATTCAGCACTCCAACGTACACAGATAGAACTTCAAAGCGAATGTCCTCGGCCGGCTCCAATGCCGTCGCAACTTGAGGAAAGGGTGATCAGCTAATGTTTCGTTTGCGTCAATTCAGAATTAATGGTCCCTAGTTTCGGGAATTGGGGTTTTGTACGGGTAAATAACTCGCAGATTATTGACAATGGGCACTTAGTTTTCTTACCTTCATCAAGTTCTCCTCCCTTTATCTTAATAAATGGCATTCAAATACTCTTAAAATATACTGAGTTCTCCGCGAGGAGGTTCTGATGAGTAGGAAGATCAGAATGGGTATGGTGGGTGGAGGTCGAGATTCATTCATCGGCCCCGTGCACCGCATAGCTGCCGAGATGGACAACAAGATCAATCTAGTCTGCGGCGCCTTCAGCAGTTCTCCAAAAAAATCCAGGCTCAGCGGCCAAGACCTGTTGCTCCCACCTGAACGCATCTACGACACCTATCAGGAGATGTTTCAGAGGGAGGCCAAACTTCCGGATGGTGTACGAATGGATTTCGTGTCGATTGTCACACCAAATAACCTACATTACCCAGTCGCGGTGGCGGCACTTGAGGCAGGTTTTCACGTGGTTTGCGACAAACCTATGACGATGAGCATCGAAGAAGCCAGGGACTTAGAACGAAATGTCCAAGAAACGAAGATGCTTTTTTGCTTAACTCATAACTACACCGGCTATCCAATGGTGAAAGAGGCACGTGATCTGATCAATAACAAGGGGTTTGGATCGGTTCGAAAAGTGGTGGTGGAATATGCTCAAGGTTGGTTGGCAAACAACATAGAATCCACTGGACACAAGCAGGCTGCGTGGCGCACGGACCCTCAGTTGGTTGGGGCATCTACATCCATGGGTGACCTTGGGACCCATTGTGAGAATCTTACCGAGTACATAACGGGACATCGCATTACAGAGCTATGTGCGGACTTAACAACATTCGTGAGTGGGCGTAAATTGGACGATGATGGCAGTATTCTTCTACGGTTAGGGGCCAAGACTCGGGGGATACTGTGGGCCAGTCAGATCGCCGTAGGCCAAGAAAATGGCTTCCGAATCCGCATTTATTCCGAAAAGGGGGCTATCGAGTGGGACCAAGAAAACCCGAATAGCCTCATCGTCCATTGGATAGACAAACCAAGCGAAATAAGAAAAACGGCGTCGTCATTCGTCGGAAAAGCTGCTGCCGCTAATTCACGCCTGCCAGCCGGACACCCTGAAGGATTTCTGGAAGCCTTTGCAAACATCTACAGTAACTTTGCAGACGCCTTACTCTACAATCTAGCTGGAAACAAAGTGGACGAAAACAGATTTGACTACCCGACGGTACGCGATGGGGTCCGTGGCATGGCGTTTCTCGATGCAGTAGTTCGGAGTAACAGCAGTGAGAAAAAGTGGGTAACTGTTCAAGATTAGCGGAACCGAGAGACGGGAGGAAACAAGAGATGATTAGACCAATTACTCTGGTTACAGCGCAGTTTGCCGACATACCCATCACAGACCTGGCATCCAAAGCCTCAAAGTGGGGCTATGACGGCCTGGAATTGGCTTGCCGGAACGATCACCTAGACGTGGATCGTGCGGCGACAGATAAGGGTTATGCCGAGGGCCATTTGGAAATGCTGGCCAACCATGGGTTGAAGATATTTGCCATCAATAACGGCTTAACGGGACAGTTAGTCTGCGACCCGAACACAGACGCACGTTCAGACGCCCTTGTACCAAAGAAATGCCGCGGGAACGCCGATGCTAAGCGAGAATGGGCAGTCCGTGGCATGATCAATAGCGCTAGAGCGGCCAAGAACCTAGGCATCAAGGTTGTAAACGGATTCACTGGCTCTTCAATTTGGCATATGATTTATAGTTTCCCTCCCATCCGTGAGGGGATGATAGACGATGGATTCAGGTACTTTGCAGAGATGTGGAACCCCATTTTGGACGAATTTGATCGATGTGGTGTGAGGTTCGGGCTAGAAGTCCATCCGACAGAAATTGCGTTTGACATTGTCACAGCCCATCGAGCACTTGAAGCAATCAATCATCGTGATGCATTCGGGTTCAATTTCGATCCTAGCCATCTACACTGGCAAATGATCAGCCCTACCAAGTTTCTGAAAACCTTTTCCGATCGCATATACCACGTGCACATAAAGGACGCCAAGCTATCCCTAGACGGGGAATCAAGTATCCTTTCATCTCACCTCAATTTTGGTGAGCCCGGTCGTGGCTGGGATTTCCGAACCCCGGGTCGTGGCGAGATAGACTTCGAAGAAATTATACGTACACTGGATGCCATAGGGTATTACGGGCCACTTTCGGTGGAATGGGAGGATGCTGGTGTGGACAGAGAGTTTGGAGCTGCTGAGGGCTACGAATTTGTTAAAGCCAAGCAATTTGCGCCATCCAACCGTGTATTTGACGAAGCGTTCGGAGAATAACTGTACCCGTTAGGCAATAAGGAAACCGTTTATGACCACTAACGACTACTATTCCAAACTTGGCGTACGAAAAGTAATCAATGGCTGGGGCACAAGTACAGTGCTAGGGGGCTCTGCATCACCCCCTGAAGTAATTCAGGCTATGAATCAAGCCAACAATAACTTTGTGTCTATGGATGACCTGCTGCGTAGATCAGGGGACTATATTGCCAATCTCTTGGGTACAGAATCCGCCTATATAACTGCTGGGGCAGCGGGCGCCATAGCATTGGGTACTGCTGCGTGTATGGCTGGTTCGGACGAGGAGAAGATAGCTCGCATACCTGATACGAGAGGGATGAAAAACGAAGTTGTGATCCAGAAAGCTCAGCGATACAGGTACGATCGCTGCTTCACCACCGCTGGAGCAACATTAGTGGAGGCCGGCGATGCCCACGGGTGCACCAGAAAACAACTGGACGCGGCTATAGGCGCCAACACGGCAGCAGTTGCCTACCAGGTACAATTCGGGCAGCCGGAAACAACCTTGACTATCGAGGAAGTCGTTGCCGTGGCCCACGAGCGTGGTGTGCCCGTTATATCAGATGCTGCACCCCATATTTACCCATTGGACTATTTCCGTGAAAACGCCCAAGCTGCCGATCTCGTTTGTTTCAGCGCTAAATATTTCCGAGCGCCACAAACGATAGGGATGATTTGCGGTAAAAGGGACTTGATTGATGCAGTTAGGGCAAATGGGTTTACGGCGTACCATGCAAAAGAGGACGGCGTCGTAGAGGCTATGATCAATTTCCCGGCCGGTGCTTGGGGAAGAACGATGAAGGTAGATAGACAAGCACTTGTTGGTGGACTAACTGCACTGGATCTTTGGTTTTCAATGGATCATGAGGAACGAATATTGGGATATCGTGAAATCACGGCTAACATTCAAAATCAGCTCAAGGGTGTGCCACATATCAAGCACAGAGTAGTCGACGTACCAAATTTTTGGCAGGTTGAACTGCATTTGACGCTTGATACTGAAGGTTTGGGTAAAACAGCAGAACAGGTAGCATCCACCCTTGACGCTGGAGATCCGCGAGTCTGGATCGCTTTTCTAGGTGAAGACAAGATCGTTATCAAACCAAACGCAATCGCTGCTGGCGACGATCATCTAATGGGTGAAAAGCTCAGAGATGCTTTGCTGGCACAGCCTCATTAAATCATTGATCAACATCACGGCAATGGCTCGAGAGGTGCTAGCCTTACGTTAGAAAAAGTAGCGGCACCGTCCTCCACTAAGTATCCTAAACGGCCTGCCCTTGGTATCTCGTCAAGAGCCTCGGCAGAAGGCCGGTCCTGCAGAGCGGTTGTGAACATCCACACATCGTCGACATACACCTCTATGAACTCAGCGCGGCACAAAACTCTGAGGCGACTAGGCCTCTCTAGGTTTAGAGATAGCGTCACACGATCCCAAACAGACCTACCAATCCATCGCCATCCCAATTTCGTCCCGCATACTTCAACAGCACCCCGCCTGAAGTCAAGTACAACCAAAACACCTTGCCGGGTGGCCGGATCATAACGCAGCAGCAGTCCAGCAACCACAGCAGTTTGTGGCGCGATATTGCACTCGATATGAAAGTCCGTCCAAGACTCGCTTCCGTACGAGGCTGATGCCACCAGGTCAGACTTCCCAGTAATGTAACCGCCGTCGGAATCCCACTGGCCTACCCCCAGATCCGTTCCCCCTCTCAAGTCTTCCTCCCGTACGAGAGATCCTGCCCTAACCTCGCCTTTCTCTAACAACTCGTGACCCGGCCAATATGTGAGATCTAGAGCACCATTATCCTTCCGACTAATGCGTTTCATCCCGAATGGGAATCTAGCGCTGTCAATTGGCTGACTCCGAGTGTGGTGGTAGAAAAGTCTTTCTTTTCCAACCTGAATTGTAAGTCCAGCGTATCCTTCGTGCCTCCCGTGCCCAGAACCAAACAAGAATGGATTATCAGGCATAGAGTATTCTCCATGCCTACTCTCGGAATGTGCGTAGAAGACCCCGGACACCCATTCCCTTCCTGGAACATCAAATGGTTTTCCTCGTCCGTCAACCACACTGAATATCAAGTAGTGATCATTATCCATCTGAAAATACTGAGGCAGATCAACCTGAACCAGTTCAGGAATGTTCAGTACTGGGGGATGCAATTCCCAATTGATTAGATCGGTAGAGGTTGCGTGCCCAATGCAGGTCCCGAAGCCAGGAGACGCAGACGCAGTTGTGGCACTAATATAGGCATCGTATCTCTGCAAAGAAGGGTCCCAAACAACGCATGGATCCCTAAAGCTCACGTACCATACAGGCAGGCGCGGACCCAGAACAGTTTGATAGTAAGGCAATTCGGGTGAGAGAAGCGGGTTATCAGGATGTCTGGTCCATCTTTCCAAATCGTCAGATACCATGACGCCAATCTGCTGAGGCACCTCGTGTCCGCCGTAAAACATATAGTAACGTCCTTCATGACGCAACGTGGTTCCTGAGGTATTTGGGGTCTCATCCCAGGCACCGGCTGGGCCTAGTAGTGGTATGGATGGAAGTTGCTGCCAATGAGCCAAATCCGTTGAAACAGCATGACCAAGATTAGGAAACGTCTTACTGTGCAACGGCGCTTCGAGATACCACATGTGAAAGACATCGTCCACCTGAAGTATCCAAGGATCCCATAACCTTGTTTCGTCCGAAGGCCTGAAAATCATTCACATCCGTCCTTTTCGATACCCACACCTCTCCGTGACATACCACAACGCTTGTAGACTGAATAAGTGCAACCCACCGGCTCAATACTCCAATTCAATTATATATATTTCCCGACAGGACACACTACCAGCGACTGGTATCCATTGGGTTCTCTTACTAACAACCTTGTTGTATTACGACCAGGCAATTGGCAAATGACAAGTAGCGGCTGGGACGGAGAAATAGCCCGATGTACCAGTCACGTACATGTGTCCGCACAAAGGGTACGATAAGTTTCACCTAGTCGTTAGATCCATCCGGACGGCTCCAGGCAAAGCAAATGAGGTAAGATAGAATAGCGCTTTCGACACGAGAGTCCTTCAATTCGACCGGTCAATAAAAGACCATACTCTCTGACCAAAATATGGATACTTAGGAGCATACTATGACAAAACACCAATATTCTTGTGAGAAGTGCAATTCAACAGAGTATAAAACCGGCGAAATCAGAACAACAGGATCTGGTCTTTCTCGATTCTTGAACTTACAAAACCAAAAATTCACCGCTATATCCTGTGATAAATGCGGATACACAGATCTGTTTCGTACAGATGGTGGAGGCGTTGGCAATATCTTTGACGTCTTGACGAACTAGAATGTAATTTACAGAACCCTGGTCAAATGTGAACAGGGCACAGACATTCATTACCATTGGGTATCTGGCTGCAATATGCTCGTAGGTGCAAAGTAAGCGCCAGACCGTCCTACGTATACGGCCCAACCTCTGGATGGAACATTGCAATCCACGTGGCAATAGAAAACGATCCACAAAAACAGGGCAAGGAAAGAAGGGCTCCATGTCCATAGCTGTAACCGAAAGTCAGTAGAAGGACTTTGAAACGAAGGGATTTATAACACTGGACCCGTTTTTCTCCGTAAAGGACCGACCCGACACGGTACCGTAGATCAAGAACCAATCGATAGACCGAGGCACAGTGATCTGGTACGGTTCAAGAATGACCGAGATAAGTAGCCAAACTGATGATTCCAAGCAGCGTCTCCTAGACCGAATTCGACGTGAGGTAAAGGACCAACGCGTCTTGAAAGCCATGACACTTGTTCCACGGGAGGAATTCCTACCCGAAGAAATTCGTCGGTTGGCGTATGAGGATTCCCCTCAGTCTATCGGGGCGGGACAGACAATCTCTCAGCCCTTCATCGTCGCTATGATGGTATCTGCATTGGAAATCCGTCAGGGGAACAAAGTTCTTGAAATAGGGGCAGGAAGCGGATATCAAGCCGCCGTTCTAGCCGAGATAGCAGGCGAGGTAATATCAATCGAGCGGATCGATTCCTTGGCCAACTCCGCCCGTGCTAGGCTCAACTCCCTGGGATATACCAATGTGAGAATCGAATCAGCCGGGTATCACCTAGGACGTACGGACGATGCTCCATATGACGCTATTATCGTTTCCGCCGGGGCACCAAAGCTGCCACTTGAGTTGATAGATCAACTGGCCGTTGGCGGCAGAATGGTCATACCCGTGGGCAAATTACAGTCCCAAGAGCTAATGAAGGTCACGAAATCAGCAGAATCTTTCGGAATCAAAAGTATGGGAGCCTGTAGGTTCGTGCCCCTAATCGGTAGCGGTGCCTGGCCTTCCGACGGTACCGGCTCATCGCTCCAGTAAAACCTGATGGGGTCATGGAAAACGTGACTCTCCCAGTAAATACATAAGGCTATACACCCAAAGAAATAATTATGCGTGCTTGGCGTATGACAATGATCGTAGCGTTCGCACCATTTTTCTTTATCGCGGTTTCTGCCGTATCCACATGGATTGCAACTGACTACAACTTATTGTCAGATAACATGAGTAAGCTCTCGGGCCCCGGTGCACAGCATCCTTGGGTGTTTCAGTTGGGAGTGGTTGGATACGCATTACTTATACAGTGTCTCGGTCCACTGCTTTACTGGCAAGCAGGCCAAAATAGCCATGGGGCTTTACTCTGGGGGCTTGTCGTCATTTACAGCCTTCTAGGTATCATGGCGGCTGTGTTTCGGGATGGCTACAACACTCTTGTAATCGGAGAAATTACCGAGAATACTGTCCACTACTTCGCAGCTCGAATAAGTTTCTCAGCCGTTTGGCTGTTAACCTTCCTTACGCCATGGGTACTTCGACATCAGGAAGGATGGTTAAAATGGAAACGTCTCTCTGTGGCAATCGGGATAATTACCACGATCCTTGTCATTCCGTTTGTTGCAGAAATATGGCCGTCCTATCAGGGTCTGATACAGCGTCTTTTCTTCGCCACCACAATGCTTTGGATATTGGTAACTGCAATTAAACTAAATACTGAAATTCTATACAACCCGGCACATCACA
>JASMAO010000090.1 GCA_030754315.1 SAR202 cluster bacterium | reverse complement strand
AAACTCGGCGCGCTACTTTCTGGCAGAGATGAAGAAGTTATCGAGGCCTTTAACTCATTTGGTACCAAGCTTGGGATCGCTATGCAGATCGGAGAGGACATACGACAGGTTTGGGAATCTGACAATGACTCCACAGCGCCCCACAATGAGGTCCTTAACAAAAAGAAACTACTGCCAATTGTATACTCCATCCAGACAGCCGAAGTTCGTGAAAAACGCCGACTTGGGGAGATTTTTATGAAACGAGTCCTCGAACCAACTGACATCACCACGGTCCGCTCTATCCTCGACGAACTGGACGCCCGAAGATATTCTGAATCACTCGCTGAAGATTACCGCTCCCAAGCAGTAAACGACTTAACTACACTGTCTATCATCCACAAGAAAGATAAGTCCATTGACCAACTTACATCCATCCTTACAAAATCCATGCCAATCTAACCGGATCGAATATTTACACTAAAATGTATTTGAAATCCTCACGTTCGCAACTACCAGATTTGCGACGTTATCAAAATTAGGACTATAGCAGTGCTCTTTCGCAAACCAGTACCATTACATACAGCCTACAGAGTTACTTGATAGTCAGCCACGACTTGAGTAGCCTGTTGTTTCGGATGCATCCGAACTTAATCCTAGGTACACTGTAACTCGTGTTGCCAAAAAAGTCCGTCAAGAATATTGAAGTCACTGGTAAAACCGTGCTTCTCAGGGTCGATTTCAACGTCCCTTTCAAGCCCAACACTACAGAAATCGCCGACGACTCACGTATTCGAGCCTCGTTACCAACAATCCAATATTTGCTGGCCATGAATTGCCGAATAGTCGTTTGTTCCCACCTAGGCCGTCCAAATGGTGACATCGTTGAGAATCTTCGTATGGCACCCGTAGCTACAAGGCTTTCGAAATTACTTAATTCAGGTGTTACAACTGTGACCGACTGTATCGGAGCCGAAGTCGAAGCTGCCGTCACATCGCTTCCGCCAAGAGGAATCTTACTCTTGGAGAACCTGCGATTCCATCCAGGGGAGGAATCCAATGACCCAGAATTCTCCGAAGGCCTTTCGAAATTAGGTCAAATCTTCGTAAACGACGCTTTCGGAGTCGCCCATCGAGCCCATGCTTCTACAGTGGGATTAATGTGTCATCTACCCGGTGTAGCAGGGCTACTGATGGCGACTGAGGTGGATAATCTGGATCACACTCTCAGCAACCCTAAACGACCCTTCGCTGCAATACTGGGCGGTGCCAAGGTTTCGGACAAACTAGCCGCGCTCAGTAATCTTGCAAAAATAGTGGACAAGCTCATCGTCGGTGGGGGTATGGCTGCCACATTCCTAAAGGCCAAAGGATACGATGTAGGCGAGTCACAGGTTGAAGAGGAAATGGTATCAAGTGCCTGCGACATAATTAACCGGTCTCAACATCAGGGCCTTAACTTGCTTCTCCCAACGGACGTCATTGTCGCTAAAGACTTCGATGAGCACTCAATTCCCCTCGTCACAGACGTAGCTTGTATCCCGAAAAACACCAGGATCATGGACATCGGCCCCAAAACCATCGGATCGTTTACTTCAGTCTTAGTTTCAGCACATACTATTCTGTGGAATGGACCGATGGGAGTCTTCGAATGGCCTTCTTTTTCTCAGGGGACCAAGGCCATTGCCTTAGCGATCGCAGACATGTCGAATACTATAAGTGTGTTAGGCGGAGGTTCGACCGCTGAAGTGGTGATGGGACTTGGACTTCAAGATAAGATGACTCACATCTCAACCGGGGGTGGTGCCTCGTTGGAATTCATGGAGGGGAAAAATCTACCTGGAATAGACGCATTGCTTAACAAGTAGGGTTATATATACGGGAGAATATTGGTACATTGGACATGAAGTTTAAGGCCCGCTAGAAATCAATATTATCGCACTGATGTACCTAGGGTTTGGTTATTAATGATTGACTTCCCCTACATAAAACAACTGACTCGGCCAACGGACAGCAAGATTATCATGTTGGTCATCGACGGGCTGGGCGGATACCCAAACCCCGATACCCGAAAATCGGAGTTGGAAACAGCCAATCTGCCAAATCTCGACAGGATTGCGCAAGAGAGCTCTTGCGGACTTACCAACCCAACGCCATTCGGCATAACATTGGGTAGCGGTCCAGGTCACATGGCACTCTTCGGTTATGATCCGGTCAAATATCTGATGGGTCGTGGGATTCTAGAAGCTATCGGCATCGGCATGGACCTCGGAAAGGATGACGTTGCCGCTCGCGGAAACTTCTGCACTATTGATAGTAACGGCTGCCTGGTTGACCGCAGAGCAGGACGCATATCGTCGGAAGACGCGCAACCACTAATCAATCGCTTAGATAAAATAACCCTGGAAGGGGTCCAGGTTTCTGTTCAACTAGTGAGAGACTACCGTTTTGTACTTGTTCTGCATGGAGATGGGTTAGGTGACCAGGTAAGCGAAACTGATCCGCAAAACTTAGGAGTGCCAATGCCTGAAGCTACGGCACTATCCGAAGACTCACACACAACCGCCGCGTCAGCAAACAATTTCATCGCTCAAGCAAGACGCTCACTAAATCAAAGAGTAGTTGGGAATATGGTGATGCTCCGCGGGTTCTCACGATTACCATCGTTACCACAGATGACAGACTTGTACCATCTGAGACCTGCAGCAATCGCTTCCTATCCAATGTACCGAGGTATCGCTCAGCTTTTGGGAATGCGTGTCCTAGAAACAGGTGACTCGTTTGAACATCAGATAGCAACGTTAGAACAGCACTACTCCGAATACGACTTTTTTTTCCTGCATTACAAGCCCGCCGACGCTGCCGGAGAGGATGGAAACTTCGGTGCAAAAGTCGATGCCCTGGAAAAACTGGATCAACATATGCCTGAAATTCTCAAATTAGACCCACACACCTTGGTCGTCACTGGAGACCACGCCACGCCATCAATATTTGGAAGCCACAGCTGGCACAAGGTGCCGTTGATGATTAGATCATCATCAACGAGAGGTGATGGAGTTCAAGGTTTCAGCGAAAAATCCATGGGGACCGGATCCATGGGTACAGTACCAGCCACTAATACTATGCTGTTGTCATTAGCCCACGCGGACAAGCTCCGCAGGTTCGGACCCTAGAAAACTGCTGGCCCTGACCGATTAGAGTACATACATAGGAGGCAATGTACCATTCATGGTATGAAACCACAGAATAGGCGGTACGCTAGGGACACAGTTTCGCATCAATTGGGCTGGCCTAACTGTCAATCCTGCTACTAACATTGCGCGGTAAAGCCGGTACAGCCCAAAGTGATTTTGCAGATTATTTTTATTGACCTCACCGTGACAATTATTTGCTTTTGTCCTAGGTCCAATCAAAATATCAGTACCAATCCTGATCCACATTTGCTTGTATAGAATATTCGTATAGTAATATCCAATTTAAATCCAAGGCTAGAGACCTTTATGGAGATCAATTTGATGCGTAAAAAGATTATTGCTGCGAATTGGAAAATGCATATGTCTAATATGGCAGCCGTTGACTTCGTCTCCAAAATGAGAGCTGAACTAGAAAAGGTAAGTGGAATTGAAATAGTGCTCTTTCCACCACATACAGCACTGTCAGTTGTCACAGACATGTTGCGTAACTCACCAATCAAGATCGGGGCCCAAAACGTTCACATGGAGTCTGTAGGTGCTTTCACCGGAGAAATTTCCATGGACATGCTCAAGGATATTTGCTCATACGTAATCGTTGGACACTCCGAGCGTAGGAACTTGTTTGGAGAAACCAATGAAATGATCAGCCGCAAAGTTAAGGCGGTAGTGGATAGTAGCCTTAATCCAATCTTATGTGTCGGAGAGCGACTCGAGGAACGAGAAAACGGAACCGAAAAGTTTGTTGTTGAACAACAGATACGACATGGGCTAGATCGTTTGGAGGGTGCGAATGGGGTCACGATCGCGTATGAGCCCATCTGGGCCATAGGTACTGGAAAAGCCGCCACTACAGAGGACGCTCAAAATATGATGGCCCATATCAGGGCTACGGTTGCCCTTCGTTTTGGCAAGGATTCAGCAGATTCTATCCCCATTCTTTATGGTGGAAGCGTCAATGCTGATAATGTGGTTAGTTTCGTTGGATCACCAGACGTGGACGGCGCGCTCGTTGGCAGCGCGAGTTTGGACAATACCACTTTCGTCACACTGGTGACCAACGCTGCGACCATCCTCACATGAGCCCAGCAATTCGTCATCTCATAGCCATAGTTGGCCCTACTGGTGTCGGGAAAACCGAATTGGCTATAGACCTGGCACTCCGATTCAATGGAGCAATCGTGAATGCCGACAGTAGGCAAATATACCGAGGTATGGACATAGGGACCGCGAAACCGACACCTGCCCAGCTTGAAAAAGTGCCTCACCATCTCTTCAATCTAGTAAACCCTGACGAGGGCTACAATTTATCCCTGTACTTGGACGCTGCACGATCCACAATACAGTCCCTTCACGAGCAATCTTTGCTGCCTATTGTAGTCGGTGGCACAGGTCAATACGTCTGGGGCCTTCTTGAAGGCTGGCAAGTTCCACAAGCCCCACCCGACCCCAAAATCAGACACGAATTGACGCAACGAGCCAAAACTGGAGGTCTGTCACAACTGGCAATGGATTTAAAACGGTTAGATCCAAACAAGGCAGACAGCATAGACCTTCTCAACCCGCGTAGAGTAATACGTGCCCTTGAGATCGCAATTCAGTTCCCATCTCGCTCAAATAGCACCCAGCGATTTACACCCGAGTATTGCATCACAATACTCGGGCTTTCTGTAGAACGTGAAGAACTTTACGAACGCTTGGACCGTCGGACCCAGAGAATGATCGCATCGGGATGGGTCGCCGAAGTGACGGCTCTCGTCGCCGCTGGCTACAGCACGGACCTACCTTCAATGTCTAGCATCGGATATAGGGAAATAGCCCTCCACCTGTCCGAGGAGATATCCCTAAACGAAGCAGTGGACAAAATCACACACCGTAATAAACGCCTAGTTCGGAGCCAAAGCAACTGGTTTAAGCCCAGTGATCCGCGCATCCAGTGGTTTAATCCTTCCCCCTCTGGACACTTTTCAGCAGTATCAGCGGTAAGTCAGGCCACAACCCTACAGCAATCGTCTCAAACACTTACATAGAGTCTTTCTAAGTAGCATACGCAATGCACCTTCTTGGTGTTATTCCAATTCAGCCCAGTCAAGGAATTCCATTAAAATTTCGTTAAACTTCTCGGGTTCCTCCATATTCGCCATGTGACCTGCTCCAGCCAGTATAGTCTTCCTTGCGTTATGAATTCCCATATGCAGAATTTCCGCTATAGCTTGAAAGTCGGGCGTGTCACGCTGCCCTACAACAACCAATGTTGGGCATGAAATTTCATGTAGCCGGTCAATAGCTACAGGCTCGTTACCTCGGATCGGTGCACGATTAAGCCAGTGCCATCCAGTGTAATCCGTCACCATACGTCTAATGCTCGCAGCCACCTTTGTTTTTTCCATAGCAGGGGCAAACAATGCACTTTCCAACCATACATTTTTCGCCTTTTCTACTCCATGTTTCAATGCAGTACGGTGAACGGACCGGATCAGGTTTCCAGCCTCATTCCAATCATAGCCACCTAGCACAGCATCAACTGTCACTAGAGAAGAAACTGTTTCAGGCCAGGCTAAAGCAAAATCTAGCGCGATCAATCCGCCCATAGACAATCCAATCACATGAGCCCTACTGACTTCTAGATGGTCAAGTAGCGCTTTTAGGTCATCCGTATGAGCATATTTCTTGTTGGACGGGATAGCAGATCGGCCGTAACCACGTGAGTCATACCTAATCACACGATATTTCGTTCCAAGGCGTTGTACCTGATCATCCCACATCCTGCTGTCAACAGTGTGCCCGTGAACCAAGACCACTGGATGACCACCGCCGTCCTCCTGGTAGTAGAGGGCCGTACCGTTGACTTCAGCTATACCGCACTGGAGTCCCATTAGGAAATCTCCCATTCGCGTGAATTCTATCACTCACCGAGGATCAAGCCATAGTCACTGATTATATTCAATAATGCCGATTTAACGTATGCTAGAATCACGGGGTAGGGCAGGGTGATCAAGGAGTTGGAATTGAGATTCACGAAAATGCATGGAGCCGGCAACGACTATATCTTCATTGACGGGAGGGGCTTAAGTGAGGACTGGCCGTCAGTTGCTATCGCCATGAGTAACCGACACACTGGCGTGGGATCCGATGGTATCATTCTGGCATTGCCATCCTCACATGCTGATGTTCGCATGGTTATGTTCAATGCCGATGGTTCAGAAGGTAAAATGTGCGGCAATGGAATCAGGTGTCTAGTAGACTTCGCCCAGGGTAAAAACTTTTTCCCCGATAGTATTTCTCCTGTCGTCGTCGAAACAGCTGGAGGTGATAGGCAAGTAACGCCCATTTTGGAGAACGGCCAAATTATTAAGGCGGCCGTCCAAATGGGTGAGCCTATATTTAAGTCGGCTGAAGTGCCTGTCAACGTCGCTAACTTAGAGAAGGTCGTAGACTACCCAATTCAAATAGACAGCTACTCCTTTGAAATAACCTGCGTTTCTATGGGAAATCCGCATGCAGTTCTTTTTACCAACGACCCTGTCGACCAGTACCCACTGGATAAAATAGGCCCGCAAGTAGAAACTATGGATATTTTCCCAGAAGGAGTCAACTTCGAGATAGTCAATGTTCAGGATGCTGGTAACGTTTCAGCGCGTGTTTGGGAACGTGGTTCGGGCCTAACAATGGCGTGCGGGACAGGGGCATGTGCTATTGCAGCTGTTGGGTGGTTGAAAGGACTAACGGGTGATGTTGTGACCGTGAAACTACCCGGCGGTAATTTAACCATCAAATGGCCGGGTTATGGCAATGTGATTATGGAAGGGCCCGTCCAAGAGGTATTCGAGGGAGAATGGCGGCCATAACTCT
>JASMAO010000089.1 GCA_030754315.1 SAR202 cluster bacterium | reverse complement strand
ATATGCCTCACGAACCATACCCATCTTCTCCATCACTCTTTGAGACTGAACATTTTCACCATCCGCGCCGGCAAAGATCTTATCAAGGCCGAGTTCCCCAAATCCCCAATCCAACAATGCATTTGCAGCCTCTGGAACTATCCCTTTTCCCCAGTATGACTTTGACAGTCCATATGCCATATGGGCTCGGTTATCTTCCTTCTCAACATTCAATTTTATAAAACCTATGACCTTTCCCTCAAACTGAATAGCAAACATCGGTGTCGTATCCCAGGGAGTTAAGACCTGTCTGGCAACCCATTTCTCCGCATCCCATCTAGTGAATGGTTGAGGAGTACCAAGAAACCGAGCAAACTCTGAATCATCTGAATATTCAAATACGTCGTCAACGTCTCCAACACTAAAATGACGTAAAATAAGTCTATCTGTCTTAATTTCAATTTCGTATTCGGTAGTTTCCAAAACCAAAATCCTCCTAGAAGGGATTATACACAGGATGCCTACTCAACATTGAGCATGATGAACTACAGAATGTATCAAGGACTCTTGGTTACAGGCATATCAGCACTACCCACGATATATACGGACACGTACTGGCTGGTAGTGGTAGGAAAGCGTCCAATCGGTTCGTAGATGTTCTTAAACAGGCGAGAGCTTAGTTCATGTCTACAGTCGGTAAATGTAGATTAGATTGTCTGATGTCTTTATAGTCTTTCTAGTATCTATGACAGGGTTATAAATGACTGTAATTTCCAAGGGCGGAATACTGGGATGTCCATCTGATGTGAGTGAAGAAAAGATTTAGCATGAATAGATCCATTAATTTAAATACCACTCTTCTAAAGCTTCTAATGAAATGGGTTTTCGGTTTTGTTATTCTTGCCGCTTTGATTGGCGTATTATTCTTCACTTGGCTTTACGCCTCTACCTTACAAGTAAAAGAAACTGAGTCAGCGACATTTGTTAACTTGACAGATGTCCCTATCCTCAAATCCGGTCAGAAGATTAAAGTATTATCTTGGAATATTCAATTTTTGGCAGGCAACCAGAATAACCACTTTTTCTTTGACGGTGGTAAAGATGCTTGGCCATCCTCAAACACACGTCAAGAAATCTCGAAACAAATCGCAGAAGTCATCATCACTGAGCGGCCCGATATTGTGTTGCTACAAGAAGTGGATGATGGGGCAAAGCGTACAGAGCACGAAGATCAGCTCGCAGCACTGATGGCTCTGTTACCCAAAGAATACGGCAACCACGCTTCAACCTTTTACTGGCAAGCAAACTTTGTCCCACACCCTGCTCTTATGGGATCAGTGGGGATGAAGTTGTCTACCATATCTAAATACCAAATCACACGAGCCACTCGTCATGCCTTAACTGGTATTCAATCGCAATCTTGGATTGTGCAGCAGATGAATCCGAAAAGAGCTATCTTGGCAATCCAGTTACCCATCAAGAATTCAGGTACACTCATCGTAATGAATACTCATCTAAGTGCCTTTGCTCAATCCTCTAATACAATGGAACTTCAAGTTAATCAAGTCATGAATCTAATGGATGAATGGCAAACTCAGCAAAAACATCCCGTTATTCTTGGAGGAGATTTTAACTTATTGTCTTCTTCTTTCGCATACAACCTACTGGATGGAAAAGGTAAAAGCTATTACAATCCAAATCGCACAGAACTTTCACCCATACTGCAAGCATTTGAGAGCATACCTTCTCTAGAGAGTATGAACAGCGAGGGTCATGCTAGATGGTTCACTTACTCACCCAACCATATTGGCCATGCTTTGCCAGATAGAACTATCGATTATTTATTCTATACAGCGAACCTGGCAGTTGTTGAACACAAAGTGCGTTCACAAGATACTCTTATGATTTCCGATCATTTACCTGTAATTGGTGTTTTTACTTTACCTTGAATTTTTTGAAATGACCACAATACATCTAGCCCACTGGGTATTCCAATGAAATTCGTACTAGTTGTCAACCCACATAGCGGAAAGAATCAAAGCGCTGAGATTCTAGGTATGGTTAAGCCTGTTTTTGATTCAAGTGGCGCAAGATTGTCCATAATCGTGACTGCTTTCCCAGGGCATGCTAGAGAACTCGCGGCGCGTTTAGAGTTGGACGATTATGATGGATTCTTGGTCCTGGGCGGTGACGGGACTTTTCATGAAGTGGTCAATGGAATGCTTGAACGGCACGATGGAAGGACCTTGCCTATAGGATTGATTCCAGGCGGATCCGGAAATTCTTTGCTCCATGATCTGGGTCTTGTAAATCCAATGTCAGCTGCTAAAGCAATAGTTGCCCGGCACACTCGTTTTATAGATACAGCCCAGATTGAGATGAACCACATTGTACGGTACTCCATTAACCTTATCGGTTGGGGACTCGTCACAGATGTAGGGAAACGAGCTGAACTACTTCGCTGGTTAGGGCCTAGACGTTACACTGTTTCGAGCATTATTGAGATACTCCTAAGAAAGACCCGGCGGGCTACGTTAGTCGTAGATGACAAAACATTCGTCAACGATTTCACCTTTGTAGTCGCATGTAACTCCATCCACATCGGGAAGGGAATGAAAATGGCACCTTACGCTGAGTTGGATGATGGGCTCATTGATCTTCTAGTAGTGGATGCGAACATAACCAGGCAAAGGCTATTTTCAGTTCTCCCAAAACTCTTTGATGGCACGCACGTTGACGAGCCGGAAGTTACGTATCATCAAGTTTCCAATTTTTCGCTATTGCCTGAAACAGACGATATCCTAAACATCGACGGAGAAATGGTTGGCACTACTCCTATTAATGTGAGAATGCTTAAACACGCAATCGAAATATTTGCATGATTGGTTGAGGTTGTAACTAGCTCAAGGAAAGAAGGGCAGACCGTGCTCACCATTAAGTAGGAGCGCTTCGCACGACGGTACGTCACTACGAATAACGCCTCGCGAAGCCCGCCCCATGGACGGGAGGCCCAGGCGCGTTCTTAGGAATCCTAGGACGCATCGAGCTACCTGAGGCCAAAATGACATGGCCGCCGAACACACCTCCACCGCTGGGGCATCCTCTGCGATTGACGTGACTCGGACTTGCGGTCCATACACGCCACCATCCAGGGTGCGCGGCCCAGGAATCCCCGTAGCGTGAGCTAGTCCAGCACTGCCCACGCCTCTTCTTTCCCTTCTGGACTATACTGCCCCCAGAGGCAGGGTCATGCGGGGTGGCGATGGAGGTAATATCATGGCACAGCGACGTGACACACCGTACGTCTGGGTAACGTGGCTAACTAAGCTGCTGGGCATTGGTACCTCTTGAAACTCTCTTGAAGATCTTCACAACAGCCTGCCGGCTCGACCGTTTGCAGTAATTTTGCCGTAAGATTTTACGGCATCGTATGAATCTTGGTGAACCTCATCTGAATCTACGCCGCATCCCAGCAGCCTCTGCGGCCTCTCTGTAGATACGCCCCCACAACTCGATGCGGGGCCTACATGTCGCGCCAACACCCGGTCGACTCCCATCCGAAAAATCGCTGCGCCTTGGAGCAGTCGATGGCGGCCTGGAATCCGGGCAAGGGTTTACTTAACGGCACCCCCGGGTACGCGGCGGCCACGGCTTCCTCCGTGGGTAGGCCGAGCGTAGTGTCGGAGGCATTAAGAAAGAACGCCTCGTGGCCCTCCCAATCGGCTTCCAGGGCCATCCGGCAGGCTCGGGCAGCGTCATACAGCCGAAGATATCCCCAGAGGCTCTTCGCCCCCGGCAATGGGTCCATCTCGGGGCCGGCCCTGAACTCTTCCAAGTCGTCGTCCCGCAGTAGGCCGTGGAATCGTAAGCTGGCGATCTGCATAGGGTTCTTCCTGCAAAAACCGTCGGCGATCTCCTCGCCTACCAGCTTGCTCAGGCTGTAAGAGTCCTCGGCCCGTGTGGGATGCTCCTCGTCGACTGGGAGGTACTGAGGAGGGACGGTCTCGCGGGAGAATGCAAGACCCACCGCGTTGACGGAGGAGGCCAGCACAAGCTTGGTGATGCCCAAGACCTCCGCGGCCTGAAGCACATTCCAGGTCGAGACGGTGTTCGTGGAAAAAACGACCTCAGGCGGGTCGGACCGAGGGCTCGGAATAGCAGCCATGTGGATGACCCAGTCGGCGCCATTCAGGACTGAAAGTGTCTGACCGAAGTCGGTGACGTTCGCCCTCATGAAAGGTGTGCTTCCATCTCGGGGAGCCGTGTCTACGCTGAGGACCTCGTGGCCGTGTTCCAAAAGCTCTGGGATGATCGCCGACCCAGCCTTTCCGCTTCCGCCCGTTACGACGACTCTCATCGTTATCCTCCAGTGGATGAGCTTATCATAAGGACATGCTCGACTCTGGCCTGAGCGCACGAACCGTACTCCACAGCCACCGAGTACTCAGCCAAAACCTCAAAGACGTGGTCAAGTGGGGTCTTGTCCTCCACAACCCCGCTGCCGCGGTTACGCCGCCCAGGCCAGAGCGCAAAGAGGTGGTCGCATGGGACTCAGTTGCTATCAAAAAATTCATGGACGTCGCCGGGGGTTCCCACTACAGCGGCGCCTTCCGTCTCTCTGTACTCACCGGCATTCGACGTTCCGAGCTAGCCGGACTCAAGTGGACTGACATAGACCTGAGATCAGGAAGGCTCAGGATTGTCAGGACTCGGCAACGCATAAACGGCCACGGAGTAGTCGAAGGTCAACCCAAGAATTAGCTAGAAGGTCCACCTCAA
>JASMAO010000088.1 GCA_030754315.1 SAR202 cluster bacterium | reverse complement strand
TGGTATTGGCACTTTCGGGGACTTTGATAGCAATAGCAACAGCCTCATTTGGTGAAAAATCCTTGAATTCAGAACTGCTCTTAGCCGAATCCCATCGCAGGATTTCAATCCTCTTTCCCCCATCATAAACCAATTCAATGTTCGCAGATTGAAGCCCTTCAGGCTGCCAGGCCGAGTCAAAATTAAGCACCAAATCGCGTTTTTCAATTCCATCTAATTTAATTTCTGAAGTCCTTAGGAAAGTATTATAGTTTCCGGTTTGATGGGATATGTCATCCCACTCATCCGAATCGGCAACTGCAATGATACCTGACCCTTTGGTAAAGCGGGAGCGTCGTTGATCCGCAGAAACTTGAATCCACCAGTTTTTGTCAGTGAAACTCCAACCAGCCCATTCAGTGACGCCATCGTTGTTCGGATCCCCAGCACCAGGGACACCTGAATCATCAATCTCCCAATTCAATGGAGGCTGCTTGGTCCAAACTTTGTTGTGGTCTTTGATTTTAATAGTAACTTTATCCTCTTTTTTCTTAGCATCCCAAACCTTGATAATCCCATTCCTTGCAGCCGTAAGAAAACGATCTCCACTGGGATTGTGCTGTACCCTAAATACGTTTTCTTCATGCCCTTTTAAGCTTGAAACAAGTTCCATATCTCCCTGATCCCGCTCTTCCACGACGCCTGTATTCAAGGCAGTCAATAAACGTTCACCATTAGGGCTGAATTGAGCGTCCAAATGACTTACACCTGGTTGATCGATCGGTATAGATTTTCCCTTTGGGGCCAGTCTCCATACCTTAGCACTCTTGTCTTGGGATGCAGTAACGATAAAACGACCATCGGCGCTATAACAGATGTCTGTGACGCCTTGCTTGTGTCCCTTAAGCAATTGAATGCGAGAACTAGAAGGTGCTTTCTTCTTTTCTACATCAGCCAGATTTACGATTTTAACAGTCTTATCAAATGGCGATACCACCGCTACATTATTACCCTTTGGTTCAAAATCAAACTTTGCAGACAAGCTAGTAATCGAAAGCCAATAACTACCGGTGCCAGATGCATGCTGAAAAGATGACAATATCTCCCCATTCAAATTCCATAAATACATTGTTTTGTTTTGTGTAATGGACATTATTCGATTTCCATCTAATGTGAATCTCGCATGTGTTACCCCTGAATTATGTCCTGAAAAGAGTTTTGGGCTATCCTCCTTCTCAATATCCCAAAGTATAATACTGCGATCATCTGATGCAGTCAGTATTTGTTGACTGTTAGTGCTGAATTCAGCACTTTGTATTCCCCCCGAATGCCCGGACAGCTTTCGCAACAGCTGCCCTGTGTTTGAGTTCCATAGATGTGCGTTTCCATCCTGTGAAGCAGTAACAATATAACGACCATCTGGTGAAAAACTTGCCGATTGCACCGTATCAGTGTGTCCCTGCAACTGAAACAATAGTTTACCCTCTGGTAATTGCCAAACCCTCGCAGTTCTATCCAAGGAAGAGGTAACCACTCTTTTGCCGTCTGGGCTGAATCTTGCACTTGTAACACTTCCGTTATGCCCCACCAGTCGTGTCTGCTCATTCCCGCCCGGAAGGCTCCAGATACGGGCTGTTTTATCCGAAGAAGCCGTTAGGATAAGTGATTCATCAGGGCTAAAGCAGGCACTGTTTAACGCACCTGCATGACCCTCTAGTGTGAGAATGTCAATGGTTGCCTGATTCATCAAGAACCCCCATTCCCAATTTCTGTAACGCTCCGATGCTTGCCAAAGAATGTCTTCGGCTCTTTGGTGATTCTCCCGGCTCAATGCGACCTCTGCAGCCAGAATTTGAGAATTATAAAGTTGCTCTTCAAATCTTTGCTTTTCTATTTCTGTTTCTCTCTCGCTTTCCTCGGCTTGCTTAAGGGCGTTTTGTGCTTGCTCTGCGTTTTCTTGTGCTTCTTGCGAGGCGCTATGAGCAAAGATAGTAGCGATTAATGCCAGAATAGCTGTAAAACCAACAGCGGCCATCCACTTCCGCAATTTACTTACAGAGTTAGCCTGCTCCTCGGCACGCTGTTTCTCGGCAGCAGCAAGCCGTTTGGCCTGTTCAAGTTCGCGTTGGTGGGCAGCTTCCTTTTCGCGCTTTAATCTTTTCTTAACTTTATTGCTTTCATCGAGAAATCTGATCGATTGATCGTATTCGGAATGATAACGCACACCCCAAGCTTTTGTGGGTTGAGTTTCCTCACGCCACGACAAGGCGATCTGCAAATCAGGATCACGATAAAGCCCAGCTCTGTCACAAGAGTGCAGCTGTGCAGTTTCCGCTAATCGCACATAAATTCTCGCGGATTGGGACTCATCGTCCACCCATCGTTTCAAGGAAACCCACACACGCATGAGACTTTCGTGTGATATGTCTATCACTGTATCGCTTGTCAATGTAACCTCGTGTGGAGGCATGAGAAATGTACATCCCGGCTTACGGAAACGATCTATAATTCGAATAACGGTTTCATGATCCGCGCCTGTGATCTGACACAGTTCACCTAATCGTGTGGGACGCCTTATACCCCTATTATCTCCACCCTTTTCGGTTATAGCCTGAAACACTCTACGAGTATCACGCATCTCTTCCTCGGTATCCGCATCTGCAAAAACTTCATCTGCATGCTGCGAAAGTGCACCTGCCATGCCACCGATGGCTTTGTAATGTTCTAAATCGAGTGGATCATCCGCCCCCCTGTTTTCGAGCCACTTGTCCCACATGCGCATAAGGGCGTGCTGCAAAATTGGAAGTTGATCGGGATCGTTGCCAAAGTCATTTAGCAATTTTTGGGTAAGTCGCGGCTTGATCTCGCTTCCGGCTACCTTGATAGGGCCCTCGATTGCGGCTCGCCTTTGATCTCGCTTAAGTCGTGGCACGAGGTATTCACCCTCGTTTACCGATTCGGTGAGATCAGGAAACTGTGCACAGTCTCCGATATAGTCCGATCGCATGGTTATGGCGACATAGATCGGAATGTCTGTCTGGCGGGAGGCTTCAAGTAGAAGCTTTACGAATGCTGCCGCCCCCTCATCTTGCAACTGACCGGAACGGCTAAATCGAAATAATTCCTCAAACTGATCTACTACGATCAGAATATTCGCCCCCTCCTTTAGTTCCGATTGCTTAACTGCCTCGCTCAAGCCGAGTCCGCTTCGCTTAAGAGTCGCTTGAAGGTGGAAAACGGCTTCGCTTTCATCGAAGTCATAGAGATCCATCTCAAACAACGCCTTGGCCAGGTTGAGAATGGGATTGCCACCAGGACGCATAATGGCAATTTCCCAGTGAGATCCCGCCGAGGTCATGGCTCCACCCTGAAGTGCTGGCAACATCCCGGCTCGAACAAGGGAGGATTTTCCACTTCCGGAAGCTCCCAGCACGGAGAGAAAGCGGTATTGCCTGAGGCGGGACAGCAATTCATTTACCTGATCTTCTCGCCCGAAAAAGAGATAATCCTCTTCGGTAAGAAACGCACGAAGTCCTGGAAACGGGTTGAATTTCGGTTGGATTCGCATCGTTTCCCCCTTAGAGGCTTGGCTTTATTTGTTTAATAAATGCCTCCAGTTCCGTCGACGGCGCGAAGATTTCATCCTGCTGAATCACGGTTGCTGTCTGACTACGATAGCGGTCTTTCCGCCGATTGGACGGCGGAGCTATATACACTGCAGCATGCTGAATCGGCGTTGTCCGGCCATAGCCGCTAGCTTTCAGTAACTCCCGCAACTTGATGTCCACCCAGGAGTTTCGGGCGGAGCCGTAAAATACAATCACCGAGTCGCAATCAACAAGGTTCTGTCGATGAATCTCGATCACCTCAGCCTCGTTACCTTCAAATTCTGGGAGACTAACTTCGAAGCCTTGATCATAAAGGTAGTCCTCCAAGGGCTCGATTGATTCTTCGTCGCCTTGATCACAAATCAAGTAGACTCGATTGGCATCTTCTTCAGCAGAGGCGACCCCCGAGACTTGTACTGGTTCACTGGATTTAACCTTTAGTGGCTTTGGTTTTGGAGCCAATTTCTCGACGACGAATTCCTTGAAATTTTCAAGTGTGTCGACGATCACCTCAGCTCCGCGATGGGCATCTTGGCTCTCTACCAATAGACCGACAAAAATCTTTTGTTTTTCATCCTGCGGTTTCCCTCCCTTAGGCAGCCAAATTAGTCGATTAAAATGCTCCTTGTCGAATCCGGCTGCGATGCGGTTTTGCAGTTCCCCCATTGAGCAATCGGATTCCTCAGGAACCATCCCGTAGCGCTGCCCAACCAAGTGAATCGACAGATCACAATTTGGCAAAGTCGCCAGCATCATCTCCTCTACCTGTGGCCCTATCGGTGGCATGTTAAATGCGGGAAGCACTTTGTGACCCCGATCAATCAAGTCACGGCGCAATTGATCGCGTTCGGAGTAAAGATCTGACGAAACCTCTGCTAGAAAAATGGTTTTTGATTCGCTTACCGCAGTCGGTACCGCCTGAGACTCAGGCTCAACTTTCGCCGTCTTCAGCACATCGTATATCGAATGTGCAAGATCATAAACCTTTTCGTAATAACGCTGTTTGGCTTCTTCTCCAAACACCTCGTTATACTCGACGACCCGACCACTCTGTGGCTCCATTTCGTAGAACTCAAAGCCAAGCAGCTTTTCGTAAAGTTCTCGAATACGCGGAGGCATGCCTTCGGCTTCGACTGGTGTTTTTACAACCTTGAATACGCGCGATTTATCGTGAATTTTGAGCTCATCTTCTTTTTCCGCATTCAAGCAGAACTCCTCAAGCTCCTTAGTACACCAATCAGAATTAACATATCGCGGAGATAGCACTGAAACCAGTATTTTTGAATCTAAAAACTGCTCAACAATGGTTTGGTCAAAAAGATCACTACCAGTCAGTTTTAGGTCACGCCATATTTGCGGTTCGGCTCCCATTAGTTGTGCTAACCGAACCTGCAAAATGCGGTGCAACTGTGTGATCCAACCTTTCTGGTTTTCCTCAAGGGTTTCATTATCAATATGCGCGTAGCTGATAAATACATCGTTCATGATTTGCTTATTTGTAACGCGAAAACCGAACAATATCCCTGTAGTATTGTAAACTCTTCTTTTGAAAAGATTTCTATGAACCCACACCCAACCAGCACCACGGCTGCGAGTGTTGTGATTAGTATTGATTTCATAGCGGGGGAATCGTCACCCCGTTGAGCGTAGTTTTCAAGCCATTTTGGTGGGCTTCCGTAAGCCGTTTACCCGCTTTTATCTGTTGTTTCTTCATTACTGTCTGATTCATCCGGTTTATCTCTGGGCAAGTTACGACTTAGGTTGCGCCCAGTTAGAATGGTCCAACCCCGCTCGTAGATCGGATCCGTGTCAGGCACCAGTCCTTCGTCGATGATTCGCCCACGCCTGGTCTTTCGTTTCTTCACCAATTCACCTCCTCCTCTATCTGCTCTCCGGCCACCCAGTCGGCGAACACGTTTTGGTAGTGCTGCTTTAGTTGGGTGTAGATTTCTGAACTGATCGTGGTGAACGACTCGAGGCTCTCACGACTGCATCCGCCTTTTTCGTTGTAGTTGTTGTACACGAATACCAGACCGCCCGGCTGGTCGATGTCGTGGTCTGAGTTGTCGATAAAATCTATCAGTCCCGCCAATGTGAACGGTTTTCTGCCGGTCTTTTTGGCAGGCCAGAATGTGTGAGCATCGTACTCATCAACCAGAGAGTACCGCAGCAGGCCGTTCTTATTATTGACACGGAGGCTGATGACATCCCGTGTGACGGATTTCAACTCGATGCGGGCGATCTCGGTTTCGCCCGGGCCAAAGTCCGGCAAGTACTCCCCACCCATAAACATCGGGTGAATCGCGCCTAAGTATTTGCGCTCATCGTTAGTGAGGCTGCTTTGCATAAACACCCCGTCCAGTTCCTGGAAGTTGCCGTCCTCGTAGTACGCCTTGATCATCTTGCGACGTTCCGCACCTTTGACATCGCGAAGTATTGTCTGCAGCACGTTGTCTTCATCCCAGTAGCTCTTGGGCTGGTAGCTGTAATCTATGTTTGGGTACCGCTTCACGCTGCCACCGCCTTTCTGGCTACTGTATTTTCCAAGTTGGCGAAGAGCCTGTCCCGGCGCTGTCTTGCAACATCGAGATCCCGTGTGTTCAGCGACAAACGGCGCCGTTCGCTGGTGTAATCGGGGTGATGAAGTGTGAGGTGGCACCACCACTTGCCGTTGTTGTTCCAGAGGTGGTGGTTGGCGTTCTTCCGGTTGACCCGGACCGACAGTTTTGACTGTTTCATATGCGCTATTTCTTTCGATCAAGCGCATCAGGTGTTGGACACAGAAAAAGCCACCGTCCCTGTGCTATCAGAGTGGTGGCTTAACAATCCACGGAGATATTCTGTTCGAGGCTTATGCTTCTGCCCCGCACATCGACCAACAACAACGGGCTGCTGATCAAGGCACCTTAGCTTCTCCAAGCCAGGTTGCCGCACCCAAACGGGCGCTCCTGATGCACGGGGGAGAGACTAGTGAGGAGCTGAACGGGGAGCAAGTGGGAATTGTGTCATAATCTGTGAGAATAGTAGCTGCTGTGGTGTTTTTAAGTAGCAGCGATCAGGCGATGGTAAACCCGGTGTTTACTGTGGCTAAACCGTGTTGTTTTGCTCCGTTTGCTGCAGTTAGCGTGTTACTGTTTATCCTATTGCTTCGCGGGAGAACACTCCTGTGCCTGTACGTGTGACTCGCGTGCGCGATGTGACCAGCGCCGGCCCGGACAATCAATTTACATCAGCGCTCTTAAGTATTTTGTGTACTGAGGATGGGGCCATCTGCAGTTTTCTTGCTATGGCTCTGACGCCTAGGCCGTTCCTGCTTTCGCCAAGCACAACCCCGGTCTTTTTGTGCAACGACCTGGGGCGGCCTAGTTTTACGCCTCTCTGCTTTGCCGCCTTTAACCCGGCGTTGACCCGTTCACGGATGATCCCACGCTCAAACTCAGCCACAGCCATCAGAACGTTCAGTTGCAGTTTGCCGGCTGGATTGGTGTTGCTGGTGTCGATGCCTTGGCTGGTCACGATCAGTGCCACGCCGTGGTTATTCATCTCCTCCAGGATCAGTGCCATCTGGGTC
>JASMAO010000087.1 GCA_030754315.1 SAR202 cluster bacterium | reverse complement strand
TTACTCATATTCAAGTCCTGAGTAGAGTCTCAATCACACTTATCGCTTACAATTGGGGTTGGCCGATATGAGGATAATCGATATGGGAAAATCAGTACTGATAGTCGAAGATGACCCAGAAATTGTAAAGCTGGTCAGCCTGTATCTAAAACGGGACGGTCATAATGTAATGACTGCCAATAATGGAAGTGATGGCCTCCGTCTTGTAAGAGAGTCCAAGCCGGACTTAGTCATACTCGATTTGATGTTGCCCCAGCTTGATGGGATGGAGATATGTAGAGTTTTACGTGAAGAAGGGTCAAAAGTACCCATAATAATGTTGACCGCATTGGTTCAGGAGGAGAATCTGCTGCAAGGATTTGACCTTGGCGCCGATGACTATATTCCTAAGCCATTCAGCCCCAAAGAGCTTAGCGCACGCGTAAGAGCCGTGTTGCGACGTACTTCCAGGGAGTCGGAGGAAGAAGTCCAAGGGAAGTTCGAGCATGGTGACATATCTATTGATACACAAAGCAGAACCGTACACCTCGGACCGAACATAATCACCCTGACTCCAACAGAATTCCGCTTGCTGGTAATGTTCATGCGCAAACCCGGCAGGGTATTGACCCGAGAAAATATCATAGATGATGCTTTCGGATATGACTTCGATGGGTTCGATCGCACCGTAGACGTGCACGTCTCCAACATCCGTAATAAATTTGGTGCTGATTCAGGCGGGAACAACTACATACAGACCGTGCACGGGGTGGGATATAAATTAAGGAATGAGTAACTGGTTCTTCAGCCTTCAGTTTCGGCTAATACTGGGCTTCGCCACCGTCCTGGCACTGACGTTAGGGAGTGTCGGCGCATACATAGGGTTTTCCGCAAACAGAGAGGAAGAAAAGATCAACCAACTGCAGGATCAAGCCCGTCGGTTGAGAACAGAACAAACGCTATCCGATTACTACGCAGCCGTCGGAGGATGGGAAAGGCTACCGACGGTAATTGAACGTATGGGACTCATAACCGGGCACCGGATCACCGTTTTCAATGATGGCGGGGTAGTAGTCGGTGACTCTTTCGGTCGAAAGGACCCCGAGTACCTAGAACTCGCTGAAAGCCTCAGAAAGACTCCAATTCGAGACAAAGACAAGACCGTAGGATACGTTATCTTTGAGCCGATCAACGTCGTAGTAGATGCTGCGAGCAAAAGGGCGGACCTATTATCAGAAGCAGGATGGCTCTCCAGAAGAGAAGCGAATTACAGACTCAATTTAATGGAATCAGCGAGGCCACCGGCCCGTCTCCTTTCTAGATTGGAGAACCCACCACCCCCTACCCTTTTTGCCGATGCTACAAACCGATCCCTCCTGTGGGCCGGTCTCGTTGCAGGCGTCGGAGGGATTATGGCAATCTCCCTATTGCATAAGCGAGCCCTCAGATCGGTCCGGACACTGAATGAGGCTGCGCGCAGCTTAGGACGAGGGGACCTGTCACAGAGAGTCCCTGACCCCGGTAGAGACGAGATAGGCAATCTGAGCCGTACCTTTAACTCAATGGCCGAGGGTCTGGAAAATGCCGAGAACCAGAGACGTAACCTGGTAGCAGACATCGCACACGAGCTTAGAACTCCCCTCACTAACGTGCAAGGCTACATTGAAGCGGTGAGGGATGGGGTCCTGGAACCTGATAACGCAACTATCGAGACTATCCACCAGCAGATCTTGTACCTGGCGCGACTCATGGATGACCTGAAACTTCTGGCAGAGACCGAGGCCGATGACTTCTATTTGAATATCGAGGAAAACTCGATGACCGAGGTGGTGAAAAGGAGCGTCGAGGCATTCCGGCCCAGTGCTGATTTAAAAAATGTGGCGATAACAGCGGTGATGTCCCCAGGGTTACCGTTGATCAACATGGACCGAACCCGCATCGCACAGGTACTAAACAACCTACTGAGCAACGCCATACGCCATACGCCGAGAGGCGGAGAGGTGACCGTGTCCGGAGAGACGGTTAAACAATCATCGATCAGGATCACCGTTTCAGACAGCGGTGAAGGGATATCTTCAGAGGACTTGCCATTCATCTTCAACCGATTCCACAGAGCTGATCCCTCGCGCACTAGATCCACCGGCGGTGTAGGACTGGGACTGACTATAGCCAAGCAGCTTGTGGAAGCCCACGGCGGCACAATCAGTGTGACCAGCGTTACTGGGCAAGGCACCGACTTCGTCATCGACGTACCGATGGACGGCCCGTCATAATAACACGAGCAGCCAGCATCTCGGACTTTCATTCATTATTTCTTAACACTCTGATGATACAAAGGTAACTGCCGCGGAAATTACAGTTCGGGAATTGGGAAGTGAGGAAAGATGTCACAGCTAGTGAATCGCCTGAATCCATTGAAAATTGGGGTCCTGTTTGCCGTCCTTGTTCTGGGCGTGGGGATCGCGTACGGAACGTACACAGTCGCGTTCGATCGGCCGGGCGATACGGGCATATCAGAGGATGAGCAACTCATACCGGTGACCAGGGGAGACCTGGTAAACGACGTGTCCGTTAGCGGCAGTCTTGCGTTCCCAATCCGAGAGACGCTGGAATTCGGAACTGCCGGCAAAGTGTCACAGCTGCTGGTGGAAGAAGGCCAGTCTGTGAGCAAAGGCCAATCGTTGGCAGTACTTGATGAAGAAACGATTGCCGCACTGAACAAAGCCGCCGCGCAAGCCCAGGTATCAGTACGCGACGCGGAGGAGGCTCTGGACGGGGCACGGAACCCTGTCACCGACCTCGAACTCGCCCTGGCCGAAGCAAACCTAGCCGATGCCAGGATCACCCACAGGGCTTCTTTGGACACACTAGCAGAAGAGAGTAGTCCGGCCACTACCCTAGAACTCGCCCAAGCTGAAGCAAATCTGGCTGATGCCCGAGTGACCCACAAGGCTGCTTTGGACGCACTAAACGAGATCCTCCAACCTTCTACTCAGCAGCTAACTGATGCCGAGGCCAAAGTGTCCAACTCGAAGGTATCGCTAGCCGAAGCCGAGGAATCCTTAGGATCGATCATGGAGGCGGATTCGGAAGCCATAGCACGGGCCGAGAGCGCGGTCGTTACCGCAAAAATAGCTGTGGACCACGCTCAAGAGGCCTTAGCTGACATTCTCAGCGCACCGGAGGAGGACGATGTTGCCAAGGCGCAACTCAAGGTGGACTCAGCAAGCACAACTCTGGCCAACGCACACCGAGACAGGAAGATCTCCGTATCCGAATGGGACGACAAGATCGAGGCAGTCGAGGCTAGCCTGGATACCGCGGTCCAAACTTACAAAGAAGCGTTCCTGACCTGGCTTGGCATAAGTCTTGATGGAGATCAGCAACGACAGGATCCTGACACCCTTCTAGACTCATTTGGAGCTGATCTCGAGATCTTATTCGATTCCGATTTCCGATTCTACGATCTAGGACAGTGGACGAACACAAACCACCTTGGTCTCGATAAACAAGATACTGGCTGGAACGAGAGAACCATTTACATCTGGATGAACCTGTATCCAGGCACCATATATCCAACCTGCCTGGACGGTAATCTCCCCGACAAAGGTAGGTGCGTGCGGCAAGAATTGGACGATGCGTGGGATCTTGTCCAGCAGGCGATGGATGCGACGGAGACTACAAACATATCTGCAGGTAAAGTCGCTGCAAACGCCAAGATTGCAATCTCTAATTCTGAAAACAGCCTGTCAGCAGCCCTGGAAGAATTGAACGAGCTTACTGAAGCTCCAGAGCCATTACATATCGAGTCACTGGAAAAAGATATCACCGTTGCCCAGGCCTCACTAGACACCGCCGTGGGAAAACTTGCTTCTCTCATGGACGGGCCAGACGAAGTCACCGTAGACGCGGGAAAATCGAAGGTGGCACTCGCCAAGGCCAACCTCAACACCGCCACGGAAGAGCTTGCGTCTCTCATGAACGGACCAGACGAAGTTGACGCAGAGGCCAAGAAAGCGAAAGTATCGCTCGCCAGCGCCGACCTCAACGATGCTGAACAAAATCTGGAGGAACTCCTTAGCGACCCTGACCCTCTAGATCTCAACGCATTAACTAAGGATCTGTCCGTCGCCGTGGAGAATCTGAAAGTCGCTGAGGAGACCGTATCAGAGTTGAAAGAGGGCCCAGACCCACTGATTACCTCGCTTCGAGAGACAGACCTCGCGGCTGCCAGGGCTTCCCTAGACTCCGCACTGAAAGAACTGGAAACCGCGACTATTACAGCGCCATGGACCGGAATTATTTCAGCAGTAAACATCGAGGTCGGACGAAACGTAAACATCAGCACCCCTGCCATAGAGATCGTCGATCCCACAGTGGTGGAGGTTAACGGTGCCGTCGACGAGATCGACGTGCTGTACCTCAGAGAGGGCGCTTCAGCATTAATAACAATGGACGCACTCCCTGGCCAGACGCTGACGGGAAGCGTCTCCGAAATTTCGACTCAGTCGATGAACCAGCAGGGTGTTGTGACATACCCGATCAGTATCCGAATAGAGACCAACGGCCTTCAGTTGCCCGAGGGACTAACCGCCGTAGCAAGCGTAGTTCTCAGGGAAGATAAAAACGTTCTACTCGTGCCCCTGGATGCGTTGCACGGAAGTTTTGACAACCCTCTCGTACGTGTATCGAGCAATGGCCAGATCGAGGAACGTCCCGTGGAGCTTGGCAACACGGACGACTTCTGGATCGTAGTCACGTCCGGGGTCGCCGAGGCTGAGCTGGTGGTGATGAAATCCCAGCAGGCGGAGACATCTTTCGGATTCGGAGGGTTCGGTCGCGGATTTGGTCGCGGATTCGGGGGGGGCAGCGGTCCTCCTTCGCGCACTGGTGGCGGTCAGTGATGGCTGAACTGCAGAGGGCACGGATGCTAATTGACCTACAGAACGTTACAAAAGTCTACAGTATGGGCGAGGTGGACGTGGCCGCGCTGAACGGTGTCAACCTGTCGATCCGTGACGGCGAGTTAATCTCCATCATGGGCCCCTCCGGCTCGGGAAAATCCACTCTCATGAACGTGATCGGGTGTCTCGATGTCCCGACTTCGGGACGGTACGTGCTAGAAGAGCAGGAGGTCGGGTCTCTGAGAGACAACCGTCTCGCAGAAATACGAAATCGAAAGATCGGTTTCGTCTTTCAGACCTATAACCTGTTGCCGCGGCTGACTGCCCTAGCCAATGTCCAATTACCGATGCTCTACGGCAACGGAAATAATGCGAAGGAACGCGCGCTGGATGCACTTGACCGAGTCGGTCTTGCAGACAGGGCAAGCCACCGGCCAGCAGAGCTATCAGGCGGACAGCAGCAAAGAGTCGGTATAGCGCGAGCACTGGCCAAGCAGCCCTCTCTACTTCTGGCCGATGAGCCGACCGGGAACCTAGACAGCGGATCCAGCGAGGAAATTTTGACAATTTTGAAGGGACTGAATCGCGACGAAGGTATAACCGTGATTATCGTGACCCACGAGGCAGACATTGCCAGTCAGACTCACAGAATCATATCGATGCGTGATGGAGTTGTTGTCAATGACAAGAATGTCGTTGCCGACCAAGGAGGCAGTGAGTGAGCCCTCTAACGGTTCTGATCACTGCGTTATCATCCCTCGGGTCCAATAAACTGAGAACCGGGCTGGCGCTGCTTGGAATCGTCATTGGCGTCGCCGCCGTTATATCGACTATGGCTATCGGGCGCGGCGCCCAGGAAGTGATCACCTCTAGGATACAGTCCCTGGGAACAAATCTACTCTTCGTAAGACCGGAAAGTACTGGTCAGAACACTCCTTCTACCCTAACGCTGGAAGATGCGTCCGCTCTTCTGGACCCAGTGTTCTCCCCCTCCGTGGCCGCGGTGGCCCCGGAATTGAGTACATTTGTACGCCTCGTTGCCGGCCGAGAGAATACCTTCTCTCAGGTGGTTGGGGTCACCCCTGAATACCAATTCGTCCGAGATTACCCCGTGAGTTCAGGTCAGTTCATATCAGCTGTGCACGTCCAGAACGTGTCCGAGGTAGCAGTATTAGGATCGCAAATCGCTGAGACACTGTTTGGATTCCGCAACCCGGTTGGCCAAAACTTCCGTGTCAACGGACGCCAGTTCATTGTAATCGGAGTACTGGAAAGCAAGGGGGGAACCTCTCTTGGGAACCTAGACAATCAAGTGTTGGTACCGATAACGACAGTCTACTACAGGCTCGATTCGGAAAGAATGTCGACCGGGGACGTCACCGTCCAAACGATCAACGCTCAGATACGCAGCCTGGACGAGATGGATTCGTCTATCCAGGAAATAGCCACCGTACTTAGACTACGGCACCGGCTGTCCGGAGACGATGACTTCACCATAACGAGTCAGCAGGAGACCATCGAGACCTTGGAAGAGACCACACAAACATTTGTGATTTTCTTGGCAGCGATAGCAGGTATTTCGCTCCTTGTCGGAGGTATCGGTATCATGAACATCATGATGGTCTCCGTAACAGAACGCACCCGAGAGATAGGCGTTCGTAAAGCTATGGGCGCCAAGCATCGAGACATTCTGTACCAGTTCGTATCCGAGGCTACTTTGTTAAGCTTAGGCGGAGGCATCGTGGGCGCTGTTCTAGGAGTGGCTGTCGCAATGGCCCTCGATGGCCGGAGTCTCGGCGGTCAGACATTTCAAACAGGCGTCAGCGGTGACATTACGCTGCTCGCGGTAACGGTGGCTGCAGTTATCGGACTCTTCTTCGGAATATATCCAGCGGCACGAGCAGCAGCGCTACACCCAATCGATGCGCTTCGTTACGAATAGGGGAAGTACATGGAGGAAAACTGGTGACTACAAAGGCATTCGTATTACTGCTCCTTGGGGTACTGGCATTGGGCGGTGGACTGGGCGGCTCGTTTGTCGTCGGTCTGGTCGTCGGGAAGGGACAGGAGACCGAGGCCCCGGTGGTGTCGTCCTTGCCGGCACCCTCATCGGCCACGACAGAACCGTCCACCGCTCCCGGGGCCGATGGCATATTCCCAGAGGATCTCAGACAGCGGGCCCAGTCCGGCGAGCTAAGTTCGGAGGAACTGACCTCACTGCAAGAGCAGTTCCGGTCACGGTTCGGCGGAGCCGGTGGCCCCGGCCGATTCACCGGTTCAGGCGGACTCGGAAGCCGAGGCCCCGCTCTCATTGGCACCGTCACTGCTGTTGAGGGCAACATCCTGACCCTTAACACCGCCCAGGGAGATCTTCAGGTAACTATTGGTGAGGATGTCACCGTCAGACAGACCGTCGATATTCCTATACAGGACCTCACAGGCGGGACTCGAATTACCGTTATGGGCCAACGCGGCGACGATGGAACCATTGCTGCCGGTACGATACAGATCATCCCTGAAGAGGAATGGAATTCCCCATAGGGGCGCCGCTTCGGCAGTTTTGGAGGAAGCCTGCGAGGAAACCGACGTTGGAGCCGACGACGGCTCGAAGGGAGGCTAAACGGTGGACTACCTACTAGGCCACATCCGGCACACGGATGCTGTCCCATACGTGCCGGGCTTCTTCCAAACGAGCAACGCCGGCGGGTAGGCTCGGGGGACGCACGTAGGGTGAGTCGATTATGCCCTCCCAACACAAGATATTCTTGCATACGGACCAGCCCATCATTCCTGGTCCACCTGGCAGGTAGTTCATTACTGGTAGCAACTTACTATAGAACAGGTCGCGTGCCTCATCCCATCGCCTTTCTCTCGCCAGTTCGTGCAACCTAACCTCTTCACGAGGAAGAAGCATGGAGCAACCTGAACTGACTCCGTCCGCTCCCATCTGGTAACTGATCATGCTCATGATATCGTGGCCACAAAGTACGGAGATATCCAGCAATTGCTTGGCCTCTATCACCTTTTCCTGAGCGCCACTGATCTTTAACCCAACGATATTCTTTGTTTCCTTCACCAGAGGTACAATATCATCGGCTATCGACATCTCTTTCTGAACGCCAAGGTCATACACGACGACCGGAATGATCTCCGCCAACCGCCGATAGTATTCGTTCACATCCCCGTCGGTGGGACCTCTTGACATCATAAAGTTCGCACCAGCTTCACTTGCCAATCGGGCTAGTGTAAGTCCCTCACTAAAAGTCAGGTCAATGCAACCGAATCCCACAGGTACTCGGCCAGCAACTTGATCGGTGACAGTAGCGATTACGCGTTCCCTTTCCTTCATGGTGAGGTAGGTAACCTCCCCGACCCTCCCCAAGCCAATTACGCTAGCTACACCTCCATCAATGACATAATCTACCAGACGTCGCATACTCTTTTCGTCAAACTCACCCTCCGGCGTGAAAGGTGTGACCGGGAGGCTGTTCACTCCGTCTAATCTCATAACCAACTCCCACACCCGTGTAGCCTGAGTGGTATAAGTTGACATCTCTCACCCGTACAGGCCCTATCTATCACGTAATGTCCTCGTCAATCTTTTGACAGCATCCCCACTCTTTCCAGTGTAAACGGGGGGTGCGTCTGGCGGATGGGTGACCTTGAGACAAACAAACACCGGGCCAGGCCTCTCAAGAATATTGGGCAGGTTATTCACAAATTCCTCTAGGTCGTCGAAGGTCGCGGCATCTTCTATACCCGCGCTTTTAGCCATGCCAGCCAAGTCGGTTGAATCTTCACCCGGCACTAACTGTGATCCTGTACTGAAATAAACCCCGTCTTGGAAAACGATGTGGACAAGGTTTTTGGGCTGCTGATCAGCAATAGTCACGAGGGAGCCAAGGTTCATAAGTAAGCTACCGTCCCCATCCAAGATCACTATTCTCCTGTCAGGCCTAGACAGAGCGAGTCCCAGAGCCACAGACGAGGCTTTACCCATCCCACCAAAGATAGGAAGGTCCAATTCCGGTCTCTGGGTAATCGACTCCCAATACCGTTGCGGAGTCATGGTAGGGACCACAACACAATCACCTCTTATGGCATTTATCGCCTTTACAGCCTCAAAAGCTGGGATCATGGAACCTCCTTCCTCGCTCCTACTGGTCGCCTGTGTAGTTCATGTGAATTGGTAAGCGATCGTCCAGTCCAAGAGCAATCATAGTCCGATGGGAAGCAAAGTCAGCTATATCTTCTATCGTCTTATGGCCTAAGTAAAAAGCAGGCACGGGAGGCAAAATCGTAGCGCCCATTTCAGCTAAGGATGCCATGTTCCGTAAATGAATCGAGTTTAGAGGCGTTTCCCGGATTACGAGGACAAGAGGACGGCGTTCTTTCAGACTAACATCAGCAGCCCTGCGAATTAAATTGTCAGCCAGTCCGTGCGCTATGGCAGCAACTGAAGCCATGCTGCAGGGCACTATGGCCATTCCAGCGGTGCTGAAAGTCCCACTTGATATCTGTGCAGATAAATCGCCCACAGCTTGGTAGGAAAAGTCTCCATCGTCTTTCCAGCGTTCTATAGCAACACCAAAAGATTCGTCCATCTCTTCCCGCCAGACCATTCTTGCAGCAGATGATGCAGTAGCAATCACTGAGTGGCCTTTTTTCAAAAGGAGGTCAATTGTAGTTTTAGCCAATATAGCGCCACTAGCACCGGTTATACCAACAACGACGGGTAGACCGCTACTGGAAATGAATGTCATGGGTTAAGGGTAAAGTATAAAGGTAGTATGTGAAAAGGGAAAACGACTTACCCATACTACCGTAGCTTCACCTAGTCGAGAAGTATGGACACTGAGGTCGCCACAAAAATAGTCGTGGAAATATACGCGTTAATTCTGAAAAAAGCGATAGTTATTCGGGACATGTCGGTTGGTGAAACAAGTCGATATTTTGCGACGAGAAGTCCGATTGATACAACACAACCAAGATAGTATGGCAACGAGAGTCCCATCCATTCACCCATAACGAGGAGGGCCACGACGGCGATAACATCAAGAGCCTTGGCCCAACGAAATGCAGCGACAGCACCAAACCGCAGCGCAATTGAGTGAAGTCCATCAAGTGAATAGAACTCGTGGTCTTGGGTATGGTAAATGATGTCAAAGGAAGCAGCCCATGACGCAACAGCAACCGAAAGTAGTACAGGCTCCCAGTCCAGGCTGCCTCGCACGCCTATCCATGCTGCTGATGGTGCGATAGCCAAAGCCCAACCCAGTAGCAAATTAGCCGTCCAAGTAAATCTCTTAGAAAAAGGATACAAAGCCAGATACACTGCAGCCACCGGCGCCAACGCAAGTGCCAAATTATTTAGCATCGCGGCGGCGGCAAAGAAAACTCCCATGGCCACAGCAGCCAGGATCACCAAATCTGAAACCCGGAGCCGTTTAGATGGAAGGTGCCTGCTAACCGTCCGAGGATTCCGGGCGTCGATGTGGCGGTCAGCAACACGGTTGAAAGCCATCCCAAAAGTCCGCGCACTGATCATCGCAACAGTGATCCATGAAAACTGATAAAAAGTTGGAAATCCGTCAGCAGCTAGGATCATACCGGTATAAGCAAATGGCAAAGCGAATACCGTCTCCTGGAAACGGATAGCGCTGAAAAATTGGGGCAACCGTTTTATGAAAGGCTGGAAATTCGCCTGTCCGGTCAAATCCCGTACTCGTCCCATTTACTGTCTACTAGGTCTTGAATTTCCTTGCTCATCACAATGTCATCTGGCCACTCCCGGATACGCCCATCCATGGGACCTTTGGCAGTCGCATCGATACCCATTTTGCTTCCGTACTTAGGTGTTAGAGAGGCATGATCTAAATCGTCTATTGGACCATCAACAAAAAAAATGTCTCGGGAGGGATCGATGTTACTTGTTACTCGCCATGCAACCTCAGACATGTCGTGTACGTTAACGGAGTGGTCCACAACTATAATGGTCTTGGTGAGTGCCAAGAGACCAAGGCCCCAAAGCGCATACATGACCTTCCGAGCATGGCCAGGAAACTCCTTTTTAACCGATACAATCATTAGGTTGTGAAAAATGCCTTCCGCAGGTAGACCCACATCCACGACCTCTGGGAGGTTCATCTGCAATGCAGGCAACAACAACCGTACTCCAGCCGTTCCCATGTAGTAATCTTCTGTAGCAGGTCTTCCAACAATAGTCGTCGGGTATATCGGATCCTTCCTGTGGGTAATAGCCGTCACGTGGAACACCGGATAATCATCTTCCAGAGAGTAGTAACCTGTGTGGTCGCCAAACGGCCCTTCAGTGCGGAGTTCTCCAGGTGTTACATATCCTTCCAAAATAATCTCGGCGTGGGCAGGCACTTCGAGATTAATTGTCTTACATCTGACCATTTCAACAGCCTGGTTCCTTATTAAACCTGCGACTGCAATTTCATCCATACCTGGAGGAAGCGGTAAGGACCCACTCCATACAGTAGTGGGATCACCGCCAAGAGCCACCGCAACCTCAAGTCGCGGTTCCTTGATTTCTTCACTAACTCTGTAGTGTTGAGCTCCGACTTTGTGTGTCTGCCAGTGCATTCCGGTCGTTTGTCGGTCGTATACTTGCATGCGATACGTCCCCACGTTGCGATGCCCAGTGATAGGGTCACGACTTATCACTAAAGGAAGAGTAATGAAAGGCCCTCCATCTCCAGGCCAACACTTCAACACCGGCATACGATTTAGATCAACTTTTTCTCCCGTTAAAACAACCTCTTGACACGGTCCGTTCTGCACCAATTTTGGTTGGGCTCGTGCTACACCAAGAAGTTCTCCAGCTGCACGAACCTTATCTACTATTCCTTGGGGAGGTTCTTGAATCATATTTAGTAGATTCTTCACTCGTTCGGAAAGTTCGGAAATTTCATCCACGCCTAAAGCCCAGGCGGTTCGCTGATGTGTCCCATACAAATTGATAAGGAGTGGCATATCGTTGCCTTCTACATTCTCGAAAAGAAGAGCAGGTCCTCCTGCTTTCACAGTGCGATCGGCAATCTCGGTGATTTCCAAATCAGTACTCACCAGACTGGTAATACGACGAATCTGATTCTTGGTTTCAAGAAAGGCGATGAACTCACGAAGATCATTAAATATCATGGTGAAATTTCATGGAACGTAAACGAGCGAGATTGCGGAAAGCCAAAAGTTCTCATTCCAGACGCCTAAATTGTTCGCAGGAACGCATTGCTGTGGAAGACACATCGTCCCTGAACTCATCTTCGGACAGGGGCGTGAATATGTCTAAAAATTCGGTTGGCACCCTTATGTCCCCAAGGGTACGGAAAGCGCCTTCATGGACCCGCCCGGCAACCAAAAAGCGACAGCCTAGATCTTTAATCTTGCGGAGAGACGCTGTTATAGCCGCATCTGCATGGTAATACAGGGGATCAAAAAGTCGGGCTGCGGTGTCCAATCCAATCACAAAAGCACATCCAGGAAACAGATCCGCCTTTTCGTTGAATTTGGGTGCATTAGTCAAGACTACAGTGCCTTTGTTCCGAAATTGCGCAACTCTCGTTTGTAATACAGACGGTGCCAATGGCGCCTTGTCAACGTTGGATACTGACAATTCATATGTAACCGGAGCCTGCAAAATCCCACTGGCCAATCCAGATAACGACTCGTGCCCCTTGTGTAAGGGATCGAATGACCCAGGTAGTACGCCACCGTGTAAAGATTGGTTGGAGAGCATTGTGCCGTCAGGGAGAACGGTAACAGTTTTGATTTGGCCAGTTAACAATTGTCCGAAAAGGTCAGGATGTTCCTGTCGATCAATTTCAATTAGTTCTTCGTCATTTAGCTCAATGGGGATGTTGAAGGGCACACAGGTGGTTTCGACCAACGACCGTAATATAATTTTACTTACGAGTTGGTCTTCCTCCTGTCTATCACGAACACCTTTGGTCATCGTCAGGCTATACCGAGTAGTGGCCTCTCTGGTCCAAGCGACAGTGAAACACCGATGGGCACCTTTTTTCTCGCGATCGGTGACAATAGCAGCGCTACATCCAACGCCAACTAGAAAACCGTTATCCCCGGACAAACTAAGACCTCTCTGATAGGCTATTCTAGCCATGTCCATAGCGACACTGGGAGTAACGATCCTTTCAGGTTTATATCCAAGGTAGGTAGCAAGAGAGCGGTTTGAGTATGGAACCACCGCCTCAAGGATGGTGCCTGACGCCCCTGGAGTTGCCAATAGCCAGTTGAGGGCCTGACTGCCACCTCCTGTCAGCGATATAACTGCCTCTGCCGAACCAGCGTGGAGTTGATCAATTTGCCTTTTAATATCAGCGTCCATGCCCAACGAGTCCCATCTTCTTCACTGACCTGTTACCCTCACTGGAACCTCATAGCACCCATCCTGACGCAGCTACAAAGAAAGTCGAGGCCAATACCACAGAGCAGTGCACGCGCCGATCAAGCTTCACTGATTGTTAATCTATATGGTTGGCTTTCCCATTGAGTTTCCGGCTTGACACTTTTGCGCCAACTCATGCTGTTCTCTATTGACCTGCCCGTATTCAGCCAGGTCGCACCAAAAGGCCTTGGCGCCTCAGGTATAGGTATGCACCAGCACCGACAATGAGAATAATCACCAGCAGAATCAAAGCTATGGTGCCACCACCAATGCCTTCAGACGGAGGAGCAGGGGTAGGGGTAGCGGTCGGAGTTACCTTGGTCGCTGGAACAGCCTTAGGCGGGACGGCGGTGGCCGTCGGTTTGGTCGGAGCAGGGGTCGGTGGGACAGCTGTCGGAGGAACAGCAGTGGCCGTTGCCGTAGGCGCCACGGGGGCCGATGGTACGGCAGTAGCTTCTGGTATCGGTGTTGCAGCCGGAGGTACAGGAGTCGATGGCGCAGCTGTTTCCACGGGCGCCGGCGTAGCTGTGGGCACAACTGTTGCCTCCGGAACCGGTGTTGGTGTAGCCGTTGGCCGCGGAGTAGGTGTAGGAGTCGGTAGTGTCCCTACGGTAAAGCTGCCCACATGTCTATCGATTCGTACTTGGTACGATCCGGCATTAGCTGAGATCTCGAACGAAATTGGTACGCCCGCTTGCCCCGCTGCCATTTTTATGGATTGAGTGAAATGCGCCTGAGAATCTAGCCACAGTGTGGCCTGATATTCGGCTGCGTTTTGGGTAAGATTCGTCACTTCGGCTTCTACAACGACAATCTCCCCTTCTTTCACATTGTTATCCGGTATGTTGAAATTATCCACCCGGAATTGTAATCCGGGGGCTTCAGTACCTCCGGAGATAGCCCATAGAGAGAATCCTCCGATTCCAATACTAAACTTGATTTGATCTGAGCTACCGTCACTGTCTGGAAGTCGCTTGGCGATCGCCGTACGCCACTCTCCCGCCGCTGGATCAAACCGATTGAATTGGACGGACCACTCATGTATTTTGCTGCCGGTAAGCCAACTTTTATCAACTGCCATTGTTACATGGGCTGATTTAACGTCTGAGGGTTCGAAATTCTCAGGTTCGAGAGTCATATACTTGTAAGGCAATCTACCAGAAGGTACAGCGACCGCAATTTCGCTGTTTGAAATTATGGATTGATTTATCCCAGCGCCAGCCTTGTTTGAGTTATATCGTATTAAGATCGCTTCCGTCGATTGGGATGAACTAACTTTTTGCCAAACCCCGTCTCCCGAGGGCGCTGAGCCCTCCAGAGGGGCTGCCTCAGGCATCCACGGCTCCACGGGAATGACACTACCCAACATAGAAAGAGCCTGTTTGTCTTGGGCAGGGCCGGACGCCAATGCCGCCCCAACGGGGCCGGGTTTGCCCTTAGAGGCACTTCCCAATGCATTTCCTATGGCCGTTGCATTCCTGTTGATAGCACTGGTAAGGAGGGTTCCGGTGGTGCCTTGGTCCTGAACGGAAGCTTCAGCAATTGCGAGGCCGGCATTAACGGGATTTAAATCGGCTGCTTCAGCCAACGCATTTGAGATAGCTATTGGATTTATCTTGCCGCTTTGAATTACAAGCGAGCCGATGGTTACAGCATCAACTCCGGCTGCTGCTGCAAATACCGCGCCGACATTTTTAGGATCAACCGATGCGGCTTCAATAACGATAGAGCCCGCCATTGTTAAATCAGATTTAGTTGATTCCAGTAGGATCAGCCCTGTCACTTCAGGGTCGGCTCCAGCTGCCTGAATTAAGATTTTACCCGTTTGAGCCGGGTCGTTTTTGCCCGCTTCCAAGAGAAGGTTGACCGTAGTCGATACGTCGGCCTTGCCCGCTTGAACAATGGCTTCACCAATGGCCCTTGCGTTCTCCGTGCTGGCCTGGAGAAGTGCCTGTGCCATTACGCCCAGGTTGGATTTAGCAGCGGATACTATCATCGCTCCTGTAGCTGCAGAGTCGGTATCGGCCGCTTTGGCTAAAGCCAGGCCGGCCAGGGTTGAATCCAGGTTGGACGCTGCGATCAATGCGAGCGCAGCGGAATCCGGGTCCGCTGCGGCGGCAGCGGCTAAGATGGTACCTGCAATGTCGGAATTTAGGGCCGCTGCAGCGTTCAAAAGACTAGCAGCGGAGGCTACATCTAGTTTGATGGTGGCTATGAGCAAAGCTCCCGCAGCCTCTGAATTCGATTCTCCTGCGCCTACAAACGCCGCGGCCACTGCGTCAGGATCCACAGCGAAGGCAAGTGACACGGCCTCTGCTGCCATTTCGGGGTTGTCTTTAGCTAAGTTGGCGAGTGCGGCCCCGGCGTCGGATCCGCCAGATATTAACTTATCTGCTTCGCCGAGCGCAGTGACTTCTTCTTCCGCAGCAGGGACGAAGAAGAAAAATCCCCCGCCACCTGTATCTGGGGCGGGAGTGGGAGTTGCGGTGGGTGCAGTTGCTGCTTTGGCAGTGGTACATGCATCGTTGGAGGCCGTAGCTGTACCCGCTTTCGGTGTTGAGAGTGAAGGGATAATAAGATCTACCCGCTGATTGGCTTTCCCTACAGCGAAAGCGAGTCCTGCGACAGGGGAAGAGTCAATACCCACCCTTTGTGCTTGGGCCTTTATGCCATCTACGTAAAATGTAATGGTTTGGTCGGCCTGGCCACCTTCACGGGGACTAGTAGATGGGTCGTCCGCGCAGATTTGGAAATTTCCAAGGGTACCGTAGTTAAAACCACTGGAGTCGGCGCTGTGAGTCTTGGTGGATTGTGAGCCTATCCCAGTGGATGAGTTTACCGATTGACCATAATGGATGTTGCTGATTCGAGCAGATATAGAAAGCCCGCTGGCTACTATGGTTCCATCTTGAGTTTTGACTTGCCCATATAAAACATGCGGCGCCAGTGGCGCAGCTTTAGCTATATAAACATCGTATTTCGGTAAAAGCACCAATAGCAAAGCCAGCACTGACAAAAAAACCAGAGACGCAGATAACTTTGTCAGCAGTGTCGGATTCTCAAATAGCCTTTTTCCCCAGGCTCCACGGTGCTTATGGTTTTGGCCGATTTTCAATCTGAGCATTCTAACCTACAAAAAACCGCCTCCCTCGAATCATAAACACTCGCTTGCGTTGGTGTTCCGAGGGAGGGCTGAAATTCTCCGGCGGGGCCTGGGTTTCCCATGACCCCACCGAGTATCTTTTGGTATCGTTTCTGTTCAATTGAAGGGAATCACTCCCCTGTTTCCTTTTGTTGCCCCTCTTTTCCTGTTACGGCGTTATCGTCGGGCCTAATGGATCGTCTAGGTCGTTGACTCTGGTATCGAGAGGATCACTCGCGATAAAGGTCCAGTATGACAACTCTGGCTTCAGGGTGTCACCAATTGAGTTGGTGAGGAAGCCTTCAACGATTTCAGCAGAAATTGTTCCTGATGACATGGAGGCTGCCACCCTTCTATCGAACGTAAGGGCAGATACAGCCAGTTCTCTAGGAACCAACGCACCTCTGTAAACCGTGTCAAACATCGTGTCACTCAAGATGTGAGGTGCTATCAGGTTGTAGCCGACCCGCATTTCCTTGCCTGGTGGCAATTCGTTAAGTCGGAAGAACACGCCTTCTATGTTGATCCTGATCGGGACAGCCTGCTGTCCGCTGAACCCTGCAACGCTGACTTTCTTGAAGACGTCAGTGTTCGACGTTCCGGCTTGTTCATTGGTATTGATGTTCATACCCTGGAACGGCTCCAATTCCGTCAGTGTATCCGCAGCCGGTCCTGGGGTATGGACGACGAAGTTACCCGCCTTATTAAAAGCGAACGTAGAGGCCACCACGTCTCCGAGGGTAACGGTAGATGTGGCAAGGTACGTGACGAACGCGTCACTCACCCTGTCAGTAACCTCCTGTGCCATCAGTCTGTCCATGCTGGCGTCATCTGTGGTGGCGGTGTCGTCGTCATCCGGTATTATGGCAAGTCCCATAAAGTTGTTCCCTGGGAACAGGTAGTAGTTCCTGTTGGTGCGGCTTGACACCACGTTTAGCGACCCAGTTGCAACGGTCGAGTTGCCGGCCTTATCGGTCACTGTCACTCCAACGTCTTGGACGGCAACCGGGGTATTTGCCTGTACTGTGGCCAAAATCGCATGGGTACTGGTTGTACTCCCAATGTGGGATAGGCTATGCATCTCAACGAGTATATCCGGGACGTCGGATATCGGTACCATCGCCTGTCCCGAACTTACCAGCGTGCTGGTCGAAACTCCTGACAGGGTATCGGTTGCAGCCACAACCACAAAGTACTGGTCACCCACCAACGCTTCGTCGTCGCTTGTCACTCCAATTACTCCAATCGTCGCGACGGGCGGGCTGAAGTCCGCCACTGAGGTTAGTGTCGTTGTTGCGTACCGCCCGCCGCCGTCTTCTGCATAAGCCAAAAACACGTTGGTGCCTTCTTGCAGACTTACGAATACCTGGAACGCTCCTTCTTGTGTCACTTTACCAACAATTGCCGTGCTGGTGCTCCCATCGGGACTTGTTACGTTGTGGTAGATTTCCAGCATGCCGCCCATGTCAATGGTGGGCTCTACCAAAGTACCCTTCAACTGCTGCTGCGGGTTATTGGTATTTGCTGGAACATTGGACAACGTAATTACAGGATCGGTGATGTCAACGAACCCTTCAGCCTCTGTCGTTCCGCGCAGACCTGGACTATAAGGCTGAATGCCTAAAGCAACAATGGTGTTTTCGCCCTCTGAGAGGGTGAAGGTCGTGCTAAAGGACCGGTACATAGTGACAGTGGTCGTACCATATTGAACGCTGACAGTAGAGGTCATCATGGTAGTCGGTACCGAAATCGTCTTGGTACCTGAGCCGCTAACGACTATGTCGTCTACGAACCACCCCAAACCCTCGTTGGCGAACTCGTCTACTGAGTCGAAGAGGAACCGTATCTTGATGGTGTCTCCCGCAAGCGGGGATAGATCGATAGTCCTGCTATGTTTCTGCCCCTGCGCGAACGGAAGCGGTGGAGCCTCGATCCACTCGAACAGCAGCTCGTGCGGGTTATGAGGATCGGGCATCCACATCGGGTCCACGAACTGGACCACCTGCGCGATATTCTTCCACGTCCCGATCACATCGTTCCCCTGCAGGTCCTGGGTGATCGATGCGACCTGGACGAACTTCCTGTCCATTTCAGGCTGGAACTCTGTGTCCCACGCCGTAGCGAAGGTAAGCTTGGTTCCCATGTTCACAGGAACATTATCGACGCTCATAAGAGCTCCCTTAACCTGTGTTTTTGGCTGGGACTCGAAGCTCTTGTCTGTCGGGTTCCCGAATCGCCACGCACCGCCTCCACAATCCGGACAGTAGCTCTTGGAGTTCACATTCCATCCGACAGAGCCATCACCCTCTAAGGTTACACTTGTCCACAGAGCCTGGGAGGCGCTGGTGTTGTTAGCGTCATCGGAAATAAATTCCGTTGAAGGAAGCTGGATACCCACGCTCACGGTGGTAACAGCGGGGTCGGAAATCCGGCCTGCGATCGTCGCCAGTGTGCTCGTTGAAACAAACTCGTCGCCAGGCTCTGTCAACTGGACTTCAACGGTAGTATTCCGGCCTATCGAGTAAGAGGCACTACCCGTGAGAGTCCCGGCATTAGCTAGTACTTGGAGACCCGTGGTGTACGACCCAACAAGGGTCATTTCAACACCGGTATTTTCAGCTAGGGTCGTTCCCAGCAGTTTGCCGTTTGCATAGTCCGCCATGTACAAGACGGTACCTACTATCGCTATACCCTTGATATCGACTGGGTTCGTCAAGGGGTAGCCCTGAGCCGTATTTTGCTGAAGCAAGGTTTTCTGATCATGCATTACGGAATCAGCGTAGCCGCCCTGGAACGTTTCAAAGGTTTCAATATCGAGTCTTGAAATCAGGTTGGCAGGGGAGCCCACGGTGGCCGAGCCAGCCACAACCAGTCGACGGTCATCGTCGAAATTACCAGCTGACGCGATTTCCAGCCCCTGGAAGCTTTTAACCATTGGCAAAGCCCCAGCAAACTGGTTCGCAAATTCCGCAACCGGCGCACTGAAACATGCTCCAAACATGCACAGTTGGTGGATGTTGTTAGGATCAATCACGTAGATCCTACCTGGGTCTGTCGAACGGTTTCCATTGGTGCCTGTGTACAGTTTGGTACCATCAGTGGCGAGGCCGTTGACCAGATCCTTTAGGAGATCAGGTCCGTATGGTGTGTTAACTATGATAGGGCTGAAGGACAACTCTTCCCCTGTGGTGGTACTCAGCCGAGCCACAGTCGAGATAGTCATCTGCATGACGCCGCCATCCGGCTGTTCGATGTTATGGGTGTCGTTATTCAGCACCCACAACTCGCCATACAAGTAGGCCAGCCCATCTGTCTCCGTACCGGGAGAATCGAACGAGGTAACCACTGAGGCAGAGCTGGTGTTCGCTGTCATTTGAATGATCTTGTCTACAGGGTCACCGTCAACTGCGACCCATAAGTTCGTACCGTCGCTGGCAACCGCACGAGGTTGGTTGGTGATGGTTGTTGCCGGTAGCGGGACCAATGCCGTGTACACCTGTTCGGAGTTTGCGTCAGCTATGTAGAGGACCTGTCCCGTAGATGTCTGCACGAAATCTATGCCCGTCAGTTGATTTGCAGGGCTTCCATTTGGATCTTGGACAGTCCAGTCGTCGATTATCTCGCCTGACTCGTCTACTCTCCAAAGCGATCCGCCCTTGATTATGAAGTAACTAGGCGTGGTTGTTGAGTACGCAACGTCCTCGAAGCCTTCATCCTGCCATTGCGAGCCCCCAGAGCTCCAGAAGTAGATATCCCGTATTTGCATTCCGTTACTGGGATTTATAGTCTCCACCTTCGGGCCACAATGTTGCACGGTAGCGAGCAACGCTGTGCCGTCGGAATCTAGTCCACGAATCTGGCCGCAGTTTGACGACAAATTAACTAAAGCGGTTTCTGCGAGGGTAGAAGTGCTTCGTTTGCTTGCCACGACCGGTGGCGGACCGCCGAACCCGGTGCCGCGCTCTTCATAAGCAACGTACACACTACCGTCGTGATAGGCAACTGCGAAGGCGTCCTCACTGTTGACGGTACCGTAGCGCTGCGCGCCCGTACTGTCTGTCAATATCGCACCTGTGGACGGGTTCACCGCAACCACAACGTCACCACCGTTACCATCCACGAGAATGTACATTTCTCGGTCATCTGCGTTGTACGCCAGGTCGAGCGGCGTGTTGGAAATCGGCGACGGAGGTACCGCTACCGAGGTGTACCCGTCGGTGCCATCATGCCAGCCGATATATATCTCTTTTGTTGCACTCTTTATGGCCAGTGCTTGAATGTTCTGGACACCAGAAACAGTGACGGGGTTCCCAGCGGGGAAAATGTCGTTCCCGAACGGATTCATCCACGTCTGTATCGAGTTTGCATTGGCAGACAGGTAAGAATTAGTCGATGTAATGTACCCGACTGCGCTCGCGCCCATCGACCCACCACCCATGCTCTGCAGGAAGGTGTCTTGCTGGACATTACCTGATGTATCTACCCACCAAACGTTGTCTGACATTTCGCCAAACATGATCATCTGAGTGGCATTCTGAGCCATGCCACCAACGGAGTCACAGACCTGCATTCCGCCGCCGCCACCCATGCCAGGCATCGGTCCCATCCCACCACAAAGCGGGTATGTGTTTTCGATCGAGCCGTCTGTCGGGTTTAGCTTGTAAAGATGCGGATCATAGTTCGAGTCGCCGACCGCGTAGAGGTAATTATCAAGGAATGCAATTCCCTTGATATTACCCGCTGGCAGCGCAGCGGAACCGTTCTTCGTGTCGTCTGATCCGAAGTTCGTGTCGAGAGTCGTAGTCCCGGCAGTGGCGATGCTCAGCTTCAAGACCCTGTCTTTAGGCGAGCCGTCAACAACCACCCAAAGGGCCTGACCGATATTCTGGCCCTGGTAAATCGCACCACTGGGAGAAATAACCATCGCCTGGGGTTTCGTAGTCAGGGACTCCCTCAACGCCCCCGCGGTAACGTACCCCGTGTTACTTTCGTACCGAGCAACATACAGCATGTCCTGACCGAAGGTCATACCCTGAATGCCAGAGGCGCTCGAGCCGTCGGCCGTTATGGATTCTTCTGACTCAATATTCATCAAGTCAGTCGAAATGTTTACCAATGAACCCTGGTTGGCAGCATACAGAAGCTCCCGGCTCTCGTGATATGCCGCAGCCGTCATGCCGAACAAGGAGGAACAACACGGCCAACCTTCCGAAATCTTTTGGCCATCTGTATCTACAATCCACACTCCCTGGTTTGTCTTGGCAGAAACGATCAGGTTTGTGCCGTTGTAGGTTATGCCTCCGAGATCATCCCACACCCCGGAGTTTTCGAGGTTCTTTGGATAACCCGAAGCTACAACACCGGTCTTAACATTGTATTTGTAGAGATTCTTCTGCTTATTCCACTGATCCCCACCCGTGTCATTAGCGATTATGTACAGGTAGTTGTCATTGCCCTCGCTGACAAACACAAGCCCTTCAGTCGCTCCGCTAGGCGCGTCAGCGATCCCGTCGGTATCGAAGCTGGTGTTGAGAGCACTGTCATCCGTGTCTACGCGCATGATCTTGTCGTAAGGCTCAGCGTCAACAAGAATCCAGAGTGATTCGCTGTTACCCATTCCTGATACTGTAGACGCAGACCATGCAATGCCCAGAGGCTTGGTGGTAACGGATGCTGCGAGGAAGGACTGATACACCCTGGCACCTGATACTGCGTACAGGTTGTCCCCTCCGAACGTTGCTCCCTGCGCATCGGCAAATGCAGTGCCGGAACCGTAAAGCGTCAGGGTATTTTCGTCACCAGAGTTAAACTGGCTGTCAAACTGCTGGATAGAGTTACCAGAGGTGATGAAGTACTCTTCCCGCCCCGAGTGGTACGCAAGTCCTTTGGAGCCATTGAAACTCGGGCAGCAAGGCCAATAGCTATTAACTTCATTCCCGCTGGTGTCGAACACCTTAACGTCGTTGAAATTTGTCTTGGTCCAGCTTACGAGGTTCGTGCCGTCGTTTGTGAGCCCGCCAAGGTCGTCAGGGACAAAATTACTAAGATCCTTGGGGTAACCGGACTCCACGGCCCCGCTTACAACGTTGATCTTGTAGAGCTTGGGTTCGCTGCCACCACAGCAGCCACCCCCCGACTCGTTGGCGACGACATAGATCGAACCGCCCAGATAAGTGATACCTTCAATTTCGGACGACGGTGCGTCGTGTATGCCGTCAGTGGAGAAGTTGGTTATGAGGGCGCCCGTGCTATCGTTTAGCTTTAATATCTTGTCTTTGGGCGAGGCATTGAGCGCTATCCAGAGTGCCGTCTCGCTACCGCTGGAAGAGTACGTAATTCCCTTGGGCTGGTCCTGGTTTACGGTCTCACCTACGAAGGTAGCCCAGACTTTACCGTCAGCATTGCTGGTAAAGTAGAGAACGTCACTGTCAAAGGCATTCGCCTTGATAGCGGCTTTACCGGTGTCAACATCCTGAATTTTCGACCCTTGATCCGTCCATTGCGTGAGAGTGGAGCCATTCGACGTGTACAAAAGATTCTTGTTGAATGAGAGAGAGTCGGACTGGGTCCATTCGCCTTCGTAATCTGCAAGCTCGATACCGGCAGCGTTAATGTTTCGGAAACGGTTACCGTAAGCGTCAATTATCCATAGGGTCCCGGAATCACCCGCGGTAATACCGTTGTAGTTATCCCACTCCTCACCGAAGTGGTAAATCGCTGCGACTTTGGTTGCGGTACCGGAAGATGTCTGCATCCAGGTGGCGTCCGTGGTGCCGCCACCGTCGGCGTTTGGCGGAAGGTCCGACCCATCTACCTGATAAACACGAGTATTGTAATTACAGCCGCCGTCACTCATCGAGTTCTCGATGGTGTCGTAACACCTGTGCCCCGCTTCTGAGATCCAAAGACTTCCACCGGAATAGGCTATACCTTCAAAGTCGTTACTCGGCAGTGTCGAGGAGGCGGAGAGGTTGTAGTTGGCGGAAACGTCAACCTTTATAAGTACGTCGTTACTAGCACCGGCTATGATAAACCAGAAGTCTGTGCCGTCGTGAGTCATACCTTTGATTATTTGAGCGGTAGTGGTCGACCCGTCTAAAGGCTTGGGAACCACGAATTGCTCGGTAACTCCTGTACCGAAATTCGCTACTGAAGAGGTGGATACAGGAACGGTCGGGATAGCAAACATGTCAGATACCAGAGGGAAAGTAGCGGCCGAAGAGGTCGCTGCGGTCTGGCTTGGAACGGCGAAGCCCGCGGTGCTCGTCGCCGTCGTCGCCGGCAAATCCGGAGCATAAGACGGGGCGTTGGTCGAAAGTGTTATCTGCGGGATACCAAGAGTAGAAGTGACGTTTGGCAATTCTGTGCCTGAGACCTGGCCTGCCGTTGGAACTGCCCAGGCAAGATCTGTGTCAGGCAGTTTTGTGCCGGATGCCTCACTGGGAGGCGTAAGCGTCGGGATGTCATAATACGCGTCAAAGTTCGGTATGAGGACAAGGTCGGGAATCGGGTCCAGCCCGACCGGTGGCGTCCATCTAATCTCATACGCGATGGTACCTCCACTGCTTCCGGCCAGGAAATTTCCTTCTGAGACCAATTCTACCGTAGGCAGGGTCCCGGGCAAGGTTGATGCCAGAGTTGATGGCAGAGTACCGCCCGTGTTCGTAATGTTAGTAAAAGTGACCTTTGCCAAGACTGTACTAGTGACACTGGCCTCAGTAGAAATATCTACAAACCCATCGGAATTCGCGAGGGAGTGACCGTTGGTGTCTTCAAGAGGCAAATCTACACTGAAGGACTGGGGACCAGAGGAGTTAACCAATGTCACTCCACTTATGCTGTCCGTTTCGTCAGCGGAGAAAGTCAGCGTACCGCTGAAGACAACGGTCTCCCCGAGGATATGGGTGGATTGTCCCGTTGCGAGGGACACGGCAGCATTGTTTGCCACCCCCTGAGCCACGTCTCTATTCAGAAACACTGAAATGAGTACCAAGCTCAAAAGTAGGATACCTGAGTATGAAAAAGTCTTCTTAGTCATAAATCATCTGCCTCGTTTGTAGTTGCCTTGGTCGCTTATAAAAACACCTTAATAGTTTACGCAAATAGACGTACAGCGCCCATTTTCAGGCGCAGGCTTTAATTATAGAGCCGGGCCTGTATATGTCAATACCCATTCCCCGCTGGTACGTCCTGGTATTGAAACTAATTTTTTTGACTCTCGCTCCCTAAATCCCTCCCTGTTCGGAATCAACTGTCTTCAGCAGTACTCACTATGCGGAACATCGGATCCTTGCTATTTTACCGCTTGGCAGACGACATTGCTAAATATGTACTGGCATTGTCAAAAAAGAAGGAAGTACGAACGCCTCAGGAAGCACGCAAATCGGTTATGGCACGCTTGGCAAATCCACTAAGCCACAAAACAGGAAATCCGGAGTGGCCGTAAAGGCAAAGGTGTCACTCGTCAAAGCAAATTGACCAGTCGCGGACGCAGGATTACTCGAACAACCGAAAGGGCCGGCGCACCGGAAATAATAAACACCACAGCTGAAATCGACCAGCCATGCACAACAAGGCCAAGTGCAGTACCTGCTGCAGGCGGATGCTCTGTATTTGTAGCAACCATTCCCAAAATACTTATTCCAACCGAGAGCGCTGCGATAACGCCAAGTACAATTCGAAAGCGCTCGACCGCCATTTCAACCGAGGGAATCATAAGGATAGCGGAGAAGAATGACCCGACAATCACACCCACCGCATGCCCACCCACTACTTTCCTGGGACTGGCCGCTAGACTGTCCGGAACAATCAATATGATACACGCGGTAGAAGCAACAGCCACCACGATCGCCGCTTTTAGCAGGACGTCTTGCAGCAATAGCATCCAAAAAAGCGCGAACGTCGCAAAGCAGCACTGGATTAAATAACTACCCGGACGCCGGAAGACTGCAGGATCAATTAGTCGAACAGGATTTAATCTCACAGCTAACGATTGCATTACAGCCGTCGAAGAATGTCACTAAGGTATTTGGTGGGGTTTGGAACAAATCTCATTGTACCGCTTATTGCTAATAGCGGTCCTGAAATAGGTTAAAACAGGCATTTATTCAATGGACGAATAGATGATAAGCTCCTAATGTAGGCAAGTAACAGGACGAACAGGATTAAGACAATTTGGAGTGAAAGCAGTGGTTGTAGCAATCTCTCACAGGAATAGCAGCCTTGGATAAAACAGAAGAAGACTGGAAACCAAAGCCGGGAGATCGCGTGGTCCGACATCCGAGGCAGGATGATATGAGCCCGGTTCACCTAGAGTTGCCCACTAAGCGTAGCCAGTCGAGGGCACTCGCATCACCGCTGACCCTCCTCTACTCGTTCGTCGGATTGATCAGCTTAGGCACCATTCTCCTTTCAATGCCTTTTTCACACCACGGGACTGGGTTTGCACCTTTCGTAGAGGCTCTATTCACAGCAACTTCAGCTGCAACGGTAACCGGTTTGGTTATACAGGAAACAGCTACTTATTGGACGAAAGCTGGGCAAATGGTCATCCTGGCATTAATGTTTGTAGGTGGCTTGGGATTTATGACCATCGCGACTTTCCTGCTTGTCCTGGTCGGCCAGCGTGTGACCTTATCTCAGCGCCTGTTAGTCAGAGAGAGTCTTGGCGTCAACCATCTGGGAGGTTTAGTGAGACTCACCATCCGAATCGTCCTGGTCGCCACAACCATACAAATTATAGGATTCGTCGCACTACTAGCACGCTTCCTCTTCCTTGACTACTCTGTCTCTGACTCTATCTGGCACGCAATTTTTCACGCGGTGTCCGGATTCAACAATGCCGGGTTCGTGGCACTCCCTGAAACAAACAGCCTATCTTCCTTCCAAGACGATCGATTTATACTTGGAATCATTGGAGGACTGATTCTTCTTGGCGCCCTCAGCTACTGGGTGATGGTAGACGTTGCTAGCCGGTTCAATCACTTCTCTCTTTACTCATTAAATTCAAAACTAGTGCTAATCCTCACAGGAATTCTAATAGTTTCTGGAGCACTCGTATTCTTCTTTTCCGAGTTTGACAATGAAAGAACCCTCGGCCCGCTACCCTTGCTGGACAAGGTGATAATCTCAGTTTTTGAATCAATAAGTGGCCGAACGGCTGGTTTCGCCACCGTGAGTTTCGGCGACACGGAACAGCACACTAATTTCTTTTTCACCAGCCTAATGTTTGTGGGCGGAGCCTCAGCATCGGTGGCTGGAGGAATTAAGGTCAACACCGTAGCAGTAATACTCGTCGCGGTTCTTTCCACACTGCGTGGAAGCCCGAGAGCCACAGCATTTGGACGAGAGATTCCTCAAGACCAGGTTCGTCGAGCAATGACGATGGGAGCTGTTGCCACAACACTCGTCTTCCTCGTTGCTCTTACTCTCACATTCGCTGAGCGTGAATTCCCATTCATAGATCTGCTATTCGAGAGTGTTTCCGCGTTTGGAACGGTTGGGCTCTCCACGGGACTTACCCCTGACCTATCTCGTTGGGGCCATTTAATTATCATTTTCAGCATGTTTATCGGAAGGATAGGCCCACTGACACTTGGATTGGCAATGGTGCAACGAAGTCAGGGTGACCTCTACCGGTACGCCCAAGAGAGAGTTACAATAGGGTAACCTGTGGAAGTAACGGTTCAGATAGAAACGGGATGAAACAGGATTAGACTCAGACATAAGGTCTAAAGATTCAAAAGAGATAGGAAGGGAATGGCAAACGGAAAGAAACAGGTGGTTGTAATTGGCCTCGGCCGGTTTGGATCTAGCGTAGCTCGGTCCCTGTACAACTTGGGACACGATGTATTGGCTATCGACGTCAATGAAGACCGGGTGCAGGACATGATGGGCCAAGTCACGTACCCGGTTAACGGGAATGCTTCGAATGAAGCAATTCTCAAGGAACTCGGTGTCCAAGATTATGATGCAGCAGTAGTCGCCGTTGGTTCAGATGTTGTGTCGAGCGTTATGACTTGCGTCCTCCTTCAAACTATGGGCGTCCCTTACATAGTTGCTAGGGCTCAGAACGACCTCCACGCCAATACCCTGGAACGTATAGGTGTCGATAAAGCAATCCATGCCGAAAGCGAAATGGGAGTGCGCTTAGCCCACAATATGTTCAACCCAAATGTACAGGAATACATGGAACTCGCTCCCAATTATGGGATCAGCAGACTTCGCATTCCAGAAGTCTATGCCAACAAGACTCTTCGGGAAAATGGTTTTTCCAGCCCACGGGACAAATATGGCCTAGCTGTACTCGCTGTGAAGAGGGGCAAGGAAGTAATTCTCAACCCCGACGGTGACGACAGACTGGAAAAAGGTGATGTCCTCGTCCTTGCCGGACGAGACGATGTATTCGAACGATTCGAGACGTAACCATTTGCTAGGCGTACTGAATAACACGTACAGGAAAAAACGGAACGGGAGTAGCCTAAAGCTATCCTCGGTCTTGGTGGCTGTAACTGGCGATTCTGCCGATGTTCCAGCCGTACAACTGGCATGCGAGATGCTGAACAAACAAGTTGGTAAACTCTACCTGTTGTATGTGATAGTGGTGGAAAGGGGCGTCCCACTAGATGCTGAGATAGCACCTGCAACGGCCAAGGGAGAGGACGTCCTTCGCCACGTTGAAGAAATTGCGCGTGCATACA
>JASMAO010000086.1 GCA_030754315.1 SAR202 cluster bacterium | reverse complement strand
CCACTCATTTAATGTCATCTTGTAGACAATATCGATCTGGTCCCCGGGTTTCAGATTGTGATCTTGATGGAATGCGATTGCGTTCCACCAGGTACCATCACAGTCTATTTGCATCTGGGTGTGTCTTTTGTCAGCACCGACCATACGGGCGCTTATTACTTGAGCTCCCCTATTGAGGAAGATGGGCTCGGGATTTCCGGCGCCGAAAGGTTCCAGCCTCTTGATGAATTTGAAATTGTTTCCTGAAACCTCGGATGGCCCAATTTCTGCATCGATTTTTATGGATGGTACCAATTCGGAAGGGTTGAGCTGTTTTTCCGCGCGTTCAGTGATGCTTTTCATGAGAGTTGGCAAGTTTCTCAATGAGGCTGAAAAACCAGCTGCCATTGGGTGTCCACCAAACCGAAGGAGGAGTTCTTCGTTTTCCTCTAGTGCCGCGGATATGTTGAACTCGGGTATGCTGCGGGCGCTGGCACGACATATATCTTTGTCATTGGTGGCTGCGATAACTGGGCGGTAATACTCTTCTGCCAGTCTTCCGGCTATTAATCCCAGAACCCCGGGCACCCAGTTCTCATTTTCCACCATGAGGACCAGGGGCAATTCTGGACCAGACTGCAAGATTTGTTCACTTGCCTGGAGGTATGCTTCATCACTGATTTCCCGACGTTTTGCGTTGATCTCATTGAGTTCGTCAGCAATTCTTTCCGCAGTGGATGGTGAATCGGTTGTGAGAAGGTCAAGGCTTAGCTTTGCGTCTCCGAGTCTTCCCGCTGCATTTAACCTGGGAATAAGCCAGAACGACAGGGTTTCTGTATTTAACGAATCTTTAGTCTGTCGTGATTTAGATATAAGGGCTTGAATTCCAGGACGCTTGGTATGGCTTAAAGCTTCTAGCCCTCGTTTGACAATAAATCGATTTTCCTTTTGGAGTGGTCCTACGTCTGCCACCGTCCCAAGTGCTGCTAAACCAACCAAATCATCTGGGAGAGATTTTCCTAGGGAGGAATATACTGCTTCCACCAATTTGTAAGCGAGGCCTGCACCCGTAAGTACCGAATCACGAACATGGGAGTCTTCTCGCTGCGGGTTGATTACAGCCACGGCTCCAGCAAAGGACTCCTGGACGGTGTGGTGGTCTGTCACCACTGTGTCCATACCTAAAGAAGAACCAAGTTCGATTTCCATCGAAGAGTTAGTGCCACAGTCCGCAGTGATCATGAGTGTTGTGCCTTGTGCTCGTAGTACAGCGACGGCTTCCGAATTGAGCCCATGCCCTTCATCTTTACGATCCGGCAGGTATGGTATTGTAGTCAGGCCAATGTTTTTCAGGCCCAAAACAAGGATCGCTGTCGCAGTTATACCATCTACATCAAAATCACCGAAAATTCCGACGGTTTCTCTACGTGCCACCGCCTGTTCAATTCGGGCCACAGCCTTTCCCATGTCCGGTAGAATCAATGGATCGGTTGAAAGCCTGGAATCTACTGACAGGAACGCCTTTATGTCTTCGGGGTTAATGGCGCCACGGTGGTATAAGAGGGTAGTTTGGAAAAACGTTAGGGACAGAGACTGGCTTAAGCCAGGTGGTGGGTGGGGGAGTATTTGCCAGGCTTTCTGGGGCATCTATTTCCCGCTCACGGAGAAATCCATCTAGTGGGTTGGAGTAGGAAGGCCCTATTCATCAAAAGCCTGAAAAATAAGGCTTGCGTTATGGCCCCCAAAACCAAATGAATTGCTCATCGCGGTTTTGATTTCGCCTCTCCGAGGAATATGGGGGATGTAATCTAGGTCACAATCGGCGTCCGGGAATTCCAAGTTAATAGTCGGAGGTGCTACCCAATTTTTGATAGACATTGCGGAAACGGCAGCCTCGAGTGCACCGCATGCCCCAAGTAAATGACCGGTCATAGACTTAGTCGAACTGATTGGGATTTTGTAGGAGTGTTGCCCGAAAACGGTTTTGATTGCCATTGTCTCACACCTATCGTTGATCTGTGTGGAGGTGCCGTGAGCGTTGATGTAATCAATTTCTTTGGGAGATATATTTGCGTCGTACAATGCTAACTGCATGGCTCTGGCTCCCCCTTCTCCGTCGGGCGTAGGGTGCGTAATGTGATGGGCGTCTGCCGTTGAAGCGTAGCCAATGATCTCGATGATAGGTTCTACTCCACGCGTCACGGCTGATTCGATACTCTCGATTACTAGTACAGCCGCGCCCTCGCCTAACACAAAACCATCCCGTTCGGCATCGAACGGCCTAGACGCCTTCTCCGGGACATCATTCCGCGTTGAAAGTGCCTTACAAGAATTAAAGCCAGCTACTCCTATTGGGCAAATTGCAGCCTCTGCGCCACCAGAAAAAACTATGTCTGCGGTACCATGTTGGATAAGTCTAAAAGCCTGCCCAAGCGCGTCTGCGCCACTTGAACACGCTGATACAGGTGCGTAGTTTGGGCCTTTGGCGCCTAAAAGCATGGAAATTTGGCCTGATGCCATGTCAGGAAGCATCATGGGTATCAAGAATGGGCTAACACGTGAAGGCCCCTTGCTACTCATCTCACCGTACTGCTTGGAAAGCGTGCTGATTCCACCTATACCACTGGCGATGATAACAGCAGTCCGTTCATCGTCTAGACAGTTGAAGTTTAAATATGCATTATCAACAGCCTGGATAGTTGCGGCAGCGGCCAGTTGAACGAATCTGTCCATCCGACGAGCATCTTTCCGGCTTACGTAATCGGTCGGTTCGAATCCTTTGACTTCAGCAGCTATAGTTGTCTCAAATCCCTCTGCATCGAAAGATGCGATACGGCCTATCCCGCTCTTACCGGCTAATAGATTTTCCCAGGTCGTTATGGCGTCTAGCCCAACCGGGCTGACAATGCCGATTCCGGTCACTACCACGCGACCTTTTATCTGGTTATAACCTGCCAAATTCAGATATTCCTAACATAGGGAAATTCAGCGAGTTATTGAAAGTTTTTCCGATAGTTCTGCATCCGTTGGCTCAACCAACACGGAGCCGTCTTCGAACACGATGGTTGGGATTACACGCTTCCCGTTGTTCACCGTTAAGACATAGCCTAAAGCCTCTGTATCATTGTCTAAATCGACCCATTGGTATTGGATTTTGTGACTATCAAAGAAACGTTTAGCACGACGGCAATCACTGCACCACGTGCCTCCGTATATCACAATTTTGCTCTGTGGCATTCTAGCCTCCAATACGATTCTCAGCAGAATTATACTCTAATCAATGACGTGCTTCCGACTTCTCAAACCAAATAAAGCACTTTCTGATTAGTGCAAGATGGTTGAGCCACCCGAAATTGTTAGGAAAGTTTTCGGCGTGGACCACTTTAGATTTGCCAAACTGTTTAAGTGTTTAAACACGCTTTCTTTCTTTTTGGTTTTTACAACGTGGTTCATACCTCTCTAATCTAATTACTGTCTTGGGATACTCGATCTTTCTAGTCCACGGCCGGGAAGCGTATACTATCACGACTCATTAGCTCTGGAATGGACTACCAATTAATGCACGGATTCTCCACTGATCACCCTCCATCTGTTGCTATCGAAACTCACGGTTGTAAATTGAATCAGGCCGATTCTGCTGATCTGGCACGTGAATTTGTGCAGGCAGGGTATTCGGTTTTATCGAGCAAAGATTCTGTAGACATCTATGTTGTAAACACCTGTACAATTACCCACGTTGCTGATCGTAAGGCTCGGCATACTATTCGATCGGCACGTCGCCGCAATCCTGAAGCCACGATAGTCGCTGCTGGATGTTACCCTCAACGTTCACCCGAGGCCTTATCCTCCTTAGACGAAGTTGATCTTATTGTTGGTAATAAGGACAAATCTACTCTCGTTCGGCAGGTTGGGGAGTGGAGGGGTTTCGTACCTGTCCCATGTGCCATAGGTGATGTACCAAATGCAGCATCTCCTAAAATAGCCCGTACACGGGCTATGGTTAAGATTCAAGAGGGCTGTGATCAAGTTTGCTCTTACTGTATCGTCCCAAAGGTGCGTGGCCGGGAACGTAGCAGACCATCGGACTCGATTGTACGTGTGATAGGCCAACGGGTCCAAGAAGGCTATAAGGAAGTAGTTCTCACCGGTACCCAGTTGGGGACCTATGGATTAGATCAGGATGAGGTTACTCTCTCTGGCCTGATCGAACGCATTCTGGATGAGACGGAAGTAATGAGGTTACGAGTGTCTTCGCTCCAGCCTCAGGAAATCGAACCTGATTTAATATCATCATGGGCAAATTCTAGGTTATGCCCTCATTTTCACATGCCCCTCCAAAGTGGTAGTGACCAGATATTGAAAAAAATGAAACGCCGTTACACAGGAGAGGAGTACCTAAATGCTGTAAATCTAATACGCAGTATGGTTCCTAATGCTGCCATATCCACTGATATCATCGTTGGATTCCCTGGTGAAACCGAATCACAATTTTCAGAGACATGCAGACTGGTTGATAACGCCATGTTTGCAAAAATGCATGTATTTCCATACTCTGAACGTCCTGGGACCAGCGCCTCTTACTTTTCTGACACTGTCCCACGCACTCAAATCCTCGAAAGAGTTTCACGCATTATTGATTTGGGTCAAATTAGCGCAATGGAATTCAGAAAAGGCTTGGTGGGTTCGATCAGATCCGTTTTGTGGGAAGGGTCGGAATCCGGACAAGGCCCTTATCTATGGAAGGGAATTACTGACAATTACGTGAAAGTCACTTGCTTAAGCCAACGGTGGCTTGCCAACGAAATCACTGATGCGCGTTTGTGCGATGCCAAAGATGAGATGGTATCTGTAGAACTCATATAATTTTCCAGAACTCACATGTCTACTGGTAGCAAACTAAGGCGGCCCTTACGTTCCTCTACGTAACCAGCTTTTTGATCTAGTCCGTGTCCGAATACCAGCAGCCATCCCCCACTGATGGCCATATCAAGTATTTCTCTTTTTTGATTCAAAGTGTCGTTTGGGGACTGATCTAACGCTGCTATGTAAGGCAATGCTAAATGATATGCAGTCGGTATCAAATCAGCTAAGTATGCTATCCGCTCACTACCACCTTCGATTAGTACCACTTGATGACCATTTGAGTGACCGTCGGTTTGTCTTACCTGAACACCCGGGGCGATCTCTGTGTCACCTTGTAGTGGTTTCAACATTCCCTTGTCATGGAGGGGCTGAAAATCGTCACGTATAAAAAGAGACTTGCTACGTTCGTTTGGTGACAAAGCCTCCTCTAATGCTGAGCTTTGTACCATGTAATCGGCATTTGGAAAGGTTGGAACTATGTTCCCGGACCGATCGAGCTTCGTGCATCCGCCCGCGTGATCGAAATGGAGGTGAGTGAGCAAAACGATATCTATATCACGTGGGGTCAAAGAGTGCTTTTTTAGCTCGCGGAGAAGTTTGTTTCCATTGAGACCATAGGCATCTTTGAGCCTGTCCATTCTTTTTGAGCCAGCCCCAGTATCCACCAGGATGTTGGTATTGGGCATCTGTATCAGGAGACAATTCAACCCAAGCCGAATTCGGTTTCGGCGGTCTGATTTAACACTTGCTTCCCAAATCGGCTTAGGAACCTGGCCAAAAATCGCTCCGCCGTCCATCAATAAAGTTCCATCAGTGATGATTTGGACTGATGTGTCGCCGAGATTCATCTTGTGCCCCCATTAAGTCGTTTCGGCTAGAAGCTTTTGTTAATATACCAGATACTAAGGCACTGAAATATGACTTAGTTGAAATCGGGACGATGCACTAATACTAACACCAAACTTACGCTTAGGTGTTCTAAAGTTCCGGAGCGGTTGGTCTACAAACCTGAAATCAAGTGTGCCCTGACTGAACAATAGCTATCCTGGGAGTTGTTGTAGGGCTGACTCGAAGGCATCCAAGGTTTGTTTTACGTGCTCCTCTGTGTGGACTGTTGATACGTAGTACTTCACATCACCTTTGAAAACACCACGTTCGATAAGCAGTTTGTTTAGGTTGACCATTTTGCCTTTGTCAGCAGTTAACGTAGATCGATAGTCTACAATCTCGTTATCTGTAAACAGAATGTCGAACATAGGCGCTTCGCCTATGATTTTTGCTGGAATCTCAGCTTCATTAAGCAGTCGCTGGAATCCATCCTTGATACTTTGTCCGATTTGAAAAAGCTTCTCGTAAGTGCCTTTTTGTCGCAACACTTTCAGTGTCTCAATCCCTGCAATTGCAGCTACAGGATTGCCATTTAGCGTGCCCACCTGAGGCATGAATTCGTCACTAGGCACCCTGTCTGAATCAAAGTGTGCCATCATTTCGGATCGACCCACCACGGCTGACATTGGGAATCCACCAGAGACCGCTTTGCCAAGCGTGCAGAGGTCAGGAATAACTCCATAGTATTCTTGGCCGCCCCCGTAGGCAAATCTGAATCCAGTGACGATTTCATCAAAAATCAAAGGGATCTCATACTGTAGAGTCACGTCCCTGAGGCCTTGTAAGAAACCGGGCTTAGGGGGTATCACCCGTTGCATGGGTTCAACAATTACACCGGCGATTTCGTTGTGGTGTTTATCGATAATAGCTGTCGTGGTTTCCAGGTCATTAAAAGGAGCCACAAGAACTGAAGATTGGACACCATGGGGAATACCGGCGGAGTCCGGAGAAGGTTTCGGGAAATCGGGTGGGGAGCTTGGTGCTAAACTCATCAGGGAATAGTCGTTCATGCCATGGAAACCACCTTCGAACTTAAGTATCTTTTCGCGTTTCCTATAGGCGCGGGCAACTCTCATAGCCATTTGAGTTGCTTCGGTGCCGCTACTTAAAAATCTGACCTGTTCTGCACATGGGACTGCGTTTACTATTTCCTCCGCCAATTCCACTTCAAAGTCATTTGGAGCAAAGAAAGTGCTTCCTCTTCCAATCTGCTCTACAACAGCAGCGACCACATTGGGATGCGCGTGTCCGATTACCATTGGGCCGGAACCCAGCAGGTAATCTATGTACTCATTCCCACTCATGTCCCAGACTATTGGGCCCTTTCCGTCTCGAATCATGACATCCTGAGCCACCGTATTACCATTGCCTGCAGGCATGAATGTTTTAGCTTTCGAGATTGTTTCTCGCTCACGATCTCCAGTCACTTTGCGTCCTAACAATTTGGCCTCCGTGTAAAATACTGTCGCATGTATCTAATCCATGTTGATAAAGAGGGACAAGATCGCGATTATAGCACCGAGACGTTTCGTCCGGATATTGTTAAAACAAATTGGTAGTGGAGTGAAAAATGGAAATCAACGTTTCGCTAGGAAATATTGTTCAACAAGACGTTAGCGCTGTTATCGTCAATCTTTTTGAAGACGTGAAGATTTCAGGTGGCGCTATAGGTGAATTGGACAAATTGATGGACGGTGCGATTTCGGATCTTATCAGCGATGGTGAGGTGACTGGGAAAAAAGGCGAAATCACATTAATTCACACGCTCGGGAAAATTCCGACTAAGCGGGTAATCGTTCTCGGTCTTGGTAAAGTCGAAAATTTCGATACCAATGTGATTCGCTGGGCATCGGGAGTAGTGGCTAGACATATCCGCCGGATTGGCGTGAGAGTGGTGGCAACGATAGTTTACGGATCTGGGGTTGGAGGTCTCAATCCGCGGGCGGCTGCCTCCGCTATGGCAGAAGGGATCCTTCTTGGCTTGTATAGATTTGATAAATACAAAAGTGACAAAGGCAAGAAAACACTAGAACGGTTAACCGTGATGGACACCGATTCAGCTAAGGTTGCTGATATAGAAGCGGGTGTTTTAGAAGGGATTGTTATTGCAGAGGCTGTTAACCGGTGTAGAAATATGGCGAATGAACCTGCGAATTTAATGACGCCGACAAACATAGCAGAAGAAGCTCTTGACATTGCTAACAATGGTGCAATGGAAATCCAAGTACTTGAACGGGTCGATATGGAACGCCTGAAAATGGGCGCTTTCCTCGGGGTATCACAGGGGAGTGCAGAACCCCCAAAGATGATTGTCCTTCGTTATCTTGGTAACCCATCTGATCAGCAAAACATATGCGCTTTGATCGGTAAAGGGATTACTTTTGACAGTGGCGGAATATCAATTAAGCCATCCACAGGCATGGGCAAAATGAAAGGAGACATGGCCGGAGGGGCAGCGGTACTCTGTGCCATGCAAGCTGTCGCGGCTATCAAACCACGTATAAACATACTGGCAATTGTCCCGGCCACAGAAAATATGCCTGGAGGAAAAGCACAACGTCCAGGGGATATTGTTACGACCATGAGTGGAAAAACGATCGAGGTAGATAACACAGATGCAGAAGGTAGATTAGTGATTGCCGACGCAATCACATACGCTCAGTCTGAAGGTGCAACCCGGATAATTGATGTGGCAACCCTGACCGGTGCTATTACGACTGCATTGGGTAATGTGTGTACCGGTGTTTTCGGAAACGATCAAGAGTTGGTGGCACAAGTTGTGGGGGCCGGCGATAGTGAGGGGGAGCCGTTTTGGCAGTTTCCAATGTTCGAAGATTACAAAAAACAATATAGAAGTGATGTTGCCGATTTGAAGAATACTGGAGGTCGTTCAGCAGGCTCCATCATTGGGGCGCAAATCATTGGGGAGTTTGTGAATGGGGCGTCGTGGGCACATTTAGACATTGCGGGAACTAGCCATAGTGATGCGGTGAGTGGCCACGTTATCAAAGGAGCTACTGGAACACCAGTCCGTACTCTTGTGCGTCTATTCAGGAATCTCGCCGTTACATAGAGATTTATGGAACCAACTAGCCTGTAAATTTGAAAAATGGGTCGCAACTGAGTGCAGACATATGTTAATATCCGATTGTTACGTACACGACACGAGTGTGTTAAAGGGATAGATGACATCGGTATTACAACATGACTACACCGCATTGGACCTTTATAACCAATCATGGTCTAGTTCTAAGCTATATTTTCCATAACCCGCAACATACGGCGAGAGAGATATCAAACCACATCGGGGTCACGGAGCGAACTACCCATAAAATAATCGCCGATCTTGAGGCCGAGGGGTATATTGAGCGTTGGAAGGTGGGCCGACGTAATGAGTACAGAGTTGATCCCAATCTGCCTCTGCGTCACCACACTAAAACGGACATAATGGTTGATGGTCTGCTGGAGGCGTTGACCCATTCAGCACCCGCAGGCAATTCTGAATCCGACTAGGCGCGTTGCTTCTCCGGGCCTGTGTACATCAGACTCCAGCGTTGACCCCCTCCAAACCCGGATGATAGAATTTCTCAGTACTCTTGGTGGGTGTGGCCAAGTGGTTAAGGCGCCAGGTTGTGGCCCTGGAGATCGAGGGTTCGAATCCCTTCACTCACCCCAGAATCTAGATTTGTTTCCCGTTGCACACCCAATTTAGCGAAAAACGGGAAAACTGCGCGCAGCAGATACACAACCCCGTTTCACATAGAACGCAAAGGGCTGGATCTTCCAGACAAAACATCCCTCGTTGATGATGCCTCATGATAAAATGGAGGCATCACGCGCCCGTAGCTCAGCGGATAGAGCATCGGTCTTCGGAACCGAGGGTCGCAGGTTCGAATCCTGCCGGGCGTGCCAACCCTCCAGCCCATAACGAAAGGGTTCACAGTCAATTACCGTGAGCCCCTTTGCTTCGTTCGGTGGTCTATATCTCACATTTTTTTGCATATCCCTCGCGAACACGTTGGTGGCGGGGCGTCGGGTGTATGATAATAAATATACGTGGCGTTCTTCCCTGTGGGGCAATACGAAATGGCAAAGCTGACTCGAAAAGATGTTATAAACAGAGTTGAGGCGGGAGATAGCCTGGAGCAAGAGGATCTCTCTGGGCTGGACCTGAGCAGGACTAACCTGAGCAAGGCCAACCTGAGATGGGCCAACCTGACCGGGGCCATACTGACTGGGGCCAAACTGATTGGGGCCAACCTGATCGGGGCCGACCTGTCCAAAGCCAGACTGATCGAAGCCGACCTTTGGTGGGCCCAACTGATCGGGGCCGACCTGACTGAGGCCAACCTGACCAGAGCCGACCTGTCTAAGGCCGACCTGTCAAGGGCCGACCTGAACAAGGCGACCCTGACTGAAGCCGACCTTCACGGGGCTGACATGTCCAGGGCCACCCTAACCGAGGCTGACCTGACTGGGGCCAAACTGATTGGAGCCGACCTGATCGGGGCCGACCTGAGCAAGACCAAATACACCCAAGTGCAACTCGAAGGCGCATCAAATGTTGACAAGGTAATACTCTGACTGCATGAATCACCTCGTCCTGTCCATCTCACCGAAGGGGTCGGGCAGGATTTTCAGGCAGAGCAGCCTAGTTTGCAAGTTGGTATGGGCGATCTGGGCGTACTGCCTGGGCGCTCCGCTGTCTGAGGAGTTCGACTTCGATTTCGAATCACATGTGCAAGTGCCTTCGATGCCACCTACGCCTTTGCACAGCACGAAAGACTGGTTCAGAGACATGAAAATGATAGGGAGTGCGTGAGGCACGGCTGGCTATGCGTTAATGTAACTAGTGCCAAGGCATACGCCCTAGGCTATACTGCGCACAGAGGCATGCCCATGCTCACAGCTATGAATGAAATAACTCTCGAGTTCCACGATGACGAGCGTTAATTTTCAAGAGCTTGATTCCAATGCAACTCCAATGGGATTGCTAACCTTACGGCGTCGTAAGCATGTCACTCTCGGCATCGACATATACGAGATAAAGCTGGACGAAGAGTTTCTAATGTCCAGCCTGTTCACTGTGGGCGAGGTCGCCCTGGCAAATCTGGGTCTGGCGGAACTCTCGGGGCCTGAGTTGGACGTGGTCGTCGGAGGGCTAGGGCTGGGCTATACTGCCAAGACTGTCCTAGGACACCCGGAGGTGCGAGAGCTCCTGGTAGTAGACAGCCTGCGTGAGGTGATCGAGTGGCACCGACAGGGCCTCCTTCCCCTAAGCGAGCAACTGACATCCGACCACAGATGTAGATTTGTACACGGAGACTTCTTCGCTATGTCAGCCTCGCGGTTCAAGGGATTCGATCCGGAGAATAGCGGCCGGAGATTTCACGCCATCCTGCTGGACGTGGACCACTCCCCTCGCCATGTTTTGCACCCGCACCACAAGCCTTTCTACCAATCCAACGGCTTACACCAGCTTACATCGCACCTTCTGCCCGGCGGCGTCTTTGCCCTTTGGTCCAATGACTCACCAGATGAGCGGTTCCAGATCGCGCTGTCAGAGGTGTTCTCCTACTCCGAGACCCATGTTGTCAAGTTTTCGAATCCCATACAGCAGCGGGAGGAAGCCAGCACAGTCTATGTCGCCCGAAATGTTTGAGCTGATTATGGCCCAGAAACGCCCCTATGAAGGGATTCAGCTTGTTTCAATTGTTGCCGAAGGTGGAGTGCATTGTTTGGTTGACATACTCCGCATTGTCGTTACCCCATGTCTGGCATTTCATACTACTCTATTCGGTCCTTCTGCACTGTGCGACTGGGGAGGTATAAAGATATATCCCCTCAATACCTCATAACAGTCTAAACAATACCTTCACTACGCACCCAGCAGCCACCGCTCCCACTTTCGTACACGCGGATAGATCCTATACATTAAACTTACCTAATGAAATTCCACTTATTCAGCCCTGAGAATCCATCAAAATTCTCTGCACCGGTCCGTGATGTCTTTTACGGTTGGTGGATTGTAGGAATCGCGGGGTTCATGATCACCCTGATGTCTATCAGTGTATTCCAGGGTCTCGGGACGTTGCTTGTGGGACTTGAACGTCATTTTGGTTGGAGTCGGACTGCGATGTCGGGCGCCTTTGCACTTGCCAGAATTGAAGGCGCTATTCTGGGCCCAATTGAAGGTTTCCTGATAGATCGACTCGGCAGTAGACGCCTGATCCTCATTGGTTACATCATCATGGGATTCGGATTTCTTCTCTTGTCCAGAGTGGACTCTCTCTGGCAATTCTACGTAGTTTTCCTCGTGATAACGTTAGGTAGTGGCCTCGGAGGTTGGCTCGCTAATCTCTCGCTGATCAATAACTGGTTTGCCCGCCGCCGAAGTCTCGCTCTCGCCGCTGCAATGTCAGGCGTGCACTTCGGTGGGTTCCTCGTACCCCTCCTTGCGTTGGGAATGGAGTCCCACGGGTTTCGGTGGACTAGTATGGGGACAGGGATCTTTCTTTTAATCATCATAGGGCCGGTGACCAGAGTAATCAGAAACCGCCCAGAGGACCACGGGCTGCAGCCCGATGGAGAGGATCTGCCCGCAACAATGCCTGACCAAGTCACTTCCCAACCTGCTCCTGACTCGGAGGCTAATTACACCGTGGCGCAGGCTCTTAAGACACCTGTTTTTTATATCATAACAATCGCCCATCTCTCCTCTAGCGTCGCCGCTGTGACCCTGGCTTTACACCTGGTACCCAAACTAACCGACATCGGATTTTCGTTAAGCACCGCAGGAGTCGTTGTACTTACCTACACAGTTATAGCATTGCCAGCCCAGTTCGGCGCTGGGTATATCGCCGACCGTTTTCCGAAGCCGCTTGTAATTTTTACTCTCATTGTAATGCAGTCGACCGGAATCGCCGTATTGGCATGGGCAAACAATGCCACTATGGTATATTTATTTGCCCTGCTGTACGGTATCGGATTCGGTGGCCGATTACCCTTGTTTACAGCGATTAGAGGTGAGTATTTTGGACGTAAAGCCTTCGCTACGATAATGGGGATTTCCCAATTTCCCAGCAGTCTGTTGATGGTCGGCGCGCCTCTTTTCGCAGGGTACATGTTTGACACAACGGGCAGCTACACCGTTCCTTTCGCAATGTTTGCCATCTTCGGATTTTTAGGAGCCATCCTTATGCTATTCGTTAAGAAACCCAACAGAGACTCGAGGATTGTGTGAACACACGGTCGATACATGGGCCAGATTAACGTATGCTCACATGTCTTTTCCAATAGCCCTAGGCCTAGGACCGCCTCAGACGCGCCTCCTTGCAATGCGGCCGAAGATAATGCTATTCGATGAGCCGACTTCTGCTTTGGATCCAGAGATGATTGAAGAAGTACTGGACGTGATGCGTGAAATGGCCAAATCTGGCATTACTATGTTGGTAGTAACTCATGAGATGGGGTTTGCCAGAGAAGTCGCCGACAGGATGATGATGTTTGATGAGGGTGTAATTGTGGAGGAAGGCACCCCTGAGCAGATATTCGAAACTCCCGACAATGACCGCACGAAGCTATTCTTATCGCAAATCTTGTGACAATTGGTCTCTCGACTGTTGGCAAACTGTTAACTTGGATCCTTAATTGGCCCACTGATTTTCCATTTCCCCCATAATCCCCTAAGCTATGCCGTCTCTGGAGGCACGGATGAGTTTGTGGAATGTCTTAGAAGGATACGCAGCTGCTGGGAACGCTCACGATATCGATGCGATGATGTCGTTCTTCACCGACGACTGTGAGTTTTACAGTTCTATTGGGCCTGACGTCGATGGAACGAGGTACATAGGGACCGAGGAGGTAAGGGAAGGTCTTCTCCACTTCCTTGCCATTTGTCCTAACGGTCGGTGGAATAATATCCGATGTTTGGTGACCGGAAACCGTGGGCTCATGGAGTGGACAATTATTGGTAAAACACATAGTGGACAAACCATTTAAGTGAATGGTTGTGACCTCATTACATTCAGGGATGGCAAAATCGCAATCAAGAATTCCTACAGGAAAAACCGGGTTCAGGTGTGAAAATGAAAGCCTGGTAGAACTCGGTTGATAGAAGTCTTAGGGGGAATTAGATACAGGCGCGGACACATCTTTATCTGGGAGTTGAATATGACAAAAGAAATCACTACCATCCCGGCACGGAGCGGGAAAGCGACTTGGGTTGAC
>JASMAO010000085.1 GCA_030754315.1 SAR202 cluster bacterium | reverse complement strand
TTACAGGATGCCTACTGCTTTAGATTTACCTATGATCGAGGCCGTCATCGTAGAAGTACCGAGTGAAAGCCATCCATACGGTGTAAGAGGAGTAGGTGAAGCTAATATCGTTCCACCAATGGCAGCTATTGCTAACGCCTTAAAAGATGCGGTGGGGGTCCGATTTGAACGTTTGCCAATGAAGCCATCGGTTGTATTTGAAGCAATTCAAAACGGATCGTAATGGTAATCACCTTAAGTTAATTCGGCAGATCAGCGTACGTTTGTTTGCAATCAATTGCCAATATATTTGGGGGTTGAAGTTAAGAGTGGAACCTGCCTGCTTTTAAGGCCACCGTCACTAAGCTGTTGAGCCCGTCTCCCCCTCGCCATGCTTGTCTCCCAAGTTTAGCCCTGTGTCGGATGTACCAACCCGTAACAAGTCCTAGTGGTAGCAGCCACGACCTGGTATATCCCACACTTCCTCTACAAAACCTTTGCGCACTGCAACGTACTGGTCCCAGCGATTAACCAGCATGTCTTGATAATCCGGTAGTAAGACGAACTTATCTCCTACTTTTAGCTCGTTCGCATCATCAGTATTCAGCACAATATGATTATCAAGAATACGGTCTACGGTTACACCGGGCATATTTTCCACTGTAGGATCAACTGGCGTACATGATGCGGCTCTCGTACCCACATCGCCAATAACCACCCCTGGACGTGGCCTGCTGATCACAGTGCTCAATATTTTATTTGCTACCTCGAACTCTTCCATATAGCTGTATCTGGTTCCCATAAGGGCATATGTACCGCCTTCTACTTCTATGGGTTCTCCCGTCTGAATCGCAGCATCATAAGAAAACGTTTCTCCGCTTGATATAAAGGACGCCTGGATCCCTGCTTCCTCAATCGCCTTTCTTACCCCTAAACAAATTTCGTAGTACCCCATCGCTGTAAGTAAGCGATTTTCATTGCCTGTAAACTCTTCCAAATGTTGATGACTCATAACCCCCAAGAACTTTATTCCTGGCAGGCTGTCGGCCAGTTTAGCCAAAGCAACACCTTCTTCTTTCGATCGTACCCCTGCCCTACCCATAGAGGTATCCACCTCAATGGCAACGCCAATCTCCACTCCCTGTGCTGTAGCAATCTCCGATATGTCAAGAACGTTCTTTTGACTATCGACACAAATTTTGACATCTGCACGCCGTACCAACGCGCATAAGCGAATAATTTTTTCGCGATCCGCAACCTGATTCGCTATCAAAACATCCGTCACTCCTCCCTCAACCATCACCTCCGCTTCAGCGAGTTTAGCTGTGCAAACACCACCAACGGTTCCTCCGTAATCAATCTGCATCCGGGCAAGTCTGGGACTCTTGATGTTTTTTGTATGTTGTCGCATCTTAGCTGAACTGTCCCGAAACATATCAGCCACAGCAGAGAAATTGTTTTCAACTGCATCCAAGTCAACCATGAGGCAAGGAGTGTCTAGTTCTTGAATCGGTGTGCCCGGTAAAGGCCGGTATGTGTCCATTTTCGCAGCTCCGTGCTTGGTAGCCTATCTGTATCTTCCACGCGCAGGCAGATCCCAGACCGATTCAAGCCGTCCATCCCGAACGACTTGGGCATAGTCATGGAGATTGAACGCAAGGCCTACATCCCATGGCAACACCCATACTTTGTCCCCCACTGAAACACCTTCCTCCGAAAGCACCAAATTCCCGTGTTCAGCACTCAGAGATCTAACAGTAACACCGGGTATGTTTTCAACTGTGGGCTGTCCTATGTCTGCGCCGATAGTCTTCCCACCAGCATCCATAATTGCTATGCCATCCTCAGGAGTACTGACCACGATACCGAGGATATGAGCCGCAGGCTGGAACTGGGGACAATGCGACCTGTACCGTCCATCCATAAGAGCATATGTCCCAGCAGGGACTTCAGTAACCCCAGACATTCCTGCTGCTATCTCATAGTTGCATGTTCCGCCTACGCTAACCATTTCCACATCGATCCCCAACTTTTCTATGTCCTGTCTTGTGTCAAGAACTTGCTGAATTGCCTTACGTGACTCTGTTGCTATAGCCTCTGTGTCCTTTTCGAACATCTTTCCCTCATATGTCGTTAAGCCAGCAAATTCAAGGCTTTCGGCATTAACAATTGTCTTGGCAAGTTCAACGGCCGGGCCTCCAGGTCCTACTCCGAATCTGTGAAGACTAGTATCTACATCAATAGCCACATTGAGGGTAACCCCTTTCTGGACAGCCGACGCAGAAAGATCTCTGACGTTCGTTTGGTTATCTACTGTTATCGTCATCTTAGCCTGGCGTGAAAGGGCACAAAGGCGAGCGATTTTCTGAGCGCTAACCACCACATTAGTAACAAACACATCAGTAAAACCAGCCTGTACGAAGGTCTCCGCCTGTCCAAGCGTCGTAGTACCAATACCCGCCACGGTTCCGCTAGCCCCTAATTGCATGTGGGCTATAGCCGGGCATAGATGGCTATCAACATGAGGGCGCAATTTCACATCAAGCGCTTCGAAATAGGAGTGCATCGTCGCAATATTTGCCTCTAAGGCTCCAATATCAACAACGAGGGAGGAAGGATCCAGATCCTCCGCAGCAGTACCGATATTTTTGAAAATAGGACGTTCCATCAGTGTTTACTTAATCAGACTAGTCGATTTGGCATGGGAGCGCACCAGAGAATATCACAACCCCAATGGCCAGTCTATTTGTCAACAAGCACATATTGACAGCGATAGCGTTTAGGCAGGGTATAATAAAGATATGTGTTTTGCTAAACCAAGGAAATGCAGTGACAACAAACCCTTCTGATCAAGTCCCTAAATCGCCTGAACGACTGGCAGAGGAGTTCAGAGTAGATCCATCCGTACCTTACAGTGACGCAGATACCTCTCAGCATAGATGCAAGGACCACTCATGCCTTCAGAACCAGACTGCAGATCTAGCAGACCCTTTGGTCGCATTCACGCCTAATCTACTAGCACATACAGATTCCCGTCCGGATGTTACAAGCGTGCCAGATCAGGAAGCACCTGGTACCGCCCCAGATGATCTTGGTGTTTATGAAATTGCATCGCTTGAGGTTCCTTCTGAAACTGCGTCCCAAGATACGGAAGACAAAGACACAGCTAATACCACTAGGATCTCAGAGGCATATGGTCTCCATGAGTCAGTACTGATGAGCGGGGAGTACACTGAGTCTTCGCTCGATTTGAACAAGGAGGGCGAAAAACCTCGCAACATACTAGTAGTAACAAACCGGAGACTTATCCAAATCGGAGAGGTATCAAGACAGGGAAGTATGTCTTTCATAGCTATTAGAGACGTAAATTCAGCGGTCATACAGCCTGAGCATCGCGGATACCGCGGTTATATATGGGGCGCATTATCACTGTTCATTGCAGCTATTCTCTGGACAAACTGGAATCAACCAATTGGCTCAGTGGTCTTGCCAATCATAGTCGTTGCAATGGGCATATACCTCGTTTTGGACCACATCCTCTCTGCTAGAAACTTGGTAGTTTCATTCCATTCCGGCTCTTATTCGATAACTGGCAAGGTAGGCGAACACATTTCTTCTGAAAATCTCACTGCATTTGTAAATCGTATTTTCGAATTGAAAGAAAGAGATTAGCAATTTCTACTCGAAGTAATTGCCGCACGTGAGTTGTCTATTTCCACCCGAGTTCATAATAGAATCAACAAAACCAATCTGTTGGAATTCCATTCCTAACCAAGCCTTAGGTTTGGTATCACGTCTAGATTCCACTGGGCTTGTTGACCGTTTCTGAGATGGAACCATGCCGCGCCTCCAATCATGGCTCCGTTATCGGTACACATGGCCGGCCTTGGTACCACAACAGGTACCGGCGATCGTTCTGTAATCTCCCTCCTCAAAAGACTGTTAGCAGCTACCCCACCACCCAACAACAAACCCCGAGCGTGGTACTTTTCTAAGGCCTTTAGTGTCCCATGTATAAGGGTATCGATTATGGCCGCTTGGTAAGCAGCTGCAACAATGGCAATCTCTTTAGGGTCATGTTCCACATTCGGGTTTAGTGGATACCACCCACGGTCCTGAGCACGCCTGAGTAACGAGGTCTTTAAACCACTAAAACTGAAATCCAAGGAATCCTTGACTTTGGGTCTCGGAAACGGTGGCTCATAACCGTTGGCACGCTCTGCCACTCGTTGAATTTCGGGACCGCCAGGGAATCCCAGGCCCAGAACCCTGGCACCCTTGTCAAACGCTTCTCCGGCAGCATCATCTCTGGATCTAGCGATAAGATTATAGCCCCCGTGATCGTGCATCAGTATCAGATCAGTATGCCCCCCAGATGCGATAAGACACAGTAACGGAAAACCTGGTTCTACGCTGGGATCAAAACCCTCAAGCCACGCAGCGTAGATATGTCCCTCCAGGTGATTTATCCCAATAAAGGGTAAGTCTTTAGCCATAGCTAAGCCCTTAGCGGTATTGAGGCCGATGAGTAAAGAGCCCGCCAGACCCGGCCCATTGGTTACAGCAATGCCATCGAGTTGCCCTAATTCCAGATTCGCTTCGGCTAAAGCTTGCGTCACAACTGGAACTAATGTTGTCATGTGTTGTCGAGAAGCTACCTCAGGCACTATCCCTCCGAAGTTTGCATGAATGCCTGACTGAGAAGCGACAATGTTGGAATGTACAAAACTTCCATCTTCGACCACTGATGCCGCTGTATCATCACACGAAGTTTCAATTCCCAGGATTTTCACCGTCAATTACACTCGCAAGGGCATTCGAAGTAAGAAATCACTATAATTATTGT
>JASMAO010000084.1 GCA_030754315.1 SAR202 cluster bacterium | reverse complement strand
CAACTTATTCCTCCCTGTCAAATAATGGTATCTGGATGGATTGTTGAGGCTTTCAAACGCTGAAAGATTGTATAGATGGGACACTTTCCCAGTAAATGTTTCATTAGATTGCTATAACTCGATACTCATCAACTCCCGTCCCCAAATCACTTGGCCTGAATAGATGGAACTGATATCGGAAAGTGCTCGTTCAGTTTCACCTGGCAAATCCATCGTATGAGACTGATGTACCAGGACTAGCTTGCGTACTCCAGCGGCCTCAGCCATTCGGGCAGCTGCAAGACTTCCTGTCATATATTCTGCTTCAGGAGTGCCTTCGACATCCTCTTGCACGTAAACGCACATGCAGATCATAACGTCGGCGTTTGTAGCCAGTTCTTGGACGCTTTTACAGGGACGAGTGTCTCCCGTAACTACGACGCTGAGTTCGTTAGAATCCAGTCGGTATGCGAGCGAATCAAGCCAAGGCTCGACGTGTTCCGCTGGGGCTGCGGTGATTTCCCAATCATCCCCGCTGTGGACAATACCGGGTTCCACGTCCCGTGCATTGACTTTAAGTGCGGGACGCGGGAGTCTGCCACCGCGTTCTGCAAACCAGTGCAAACTTAATGGGTGGTTGATGCGAGCTATCCAATCGTGGGCAAAGGCGCCTTCCTTCTCGTCCATAAGGCGGTGACTAATCAACTCTGTAAGTTTTGGACCAATGACTTTGAGTTCATTCTCACTGCCAATACTTTCATTCCATCTTGCAAGTAGAAAGCAAGGGTAGTCAACGTCGTGATCGAAGTGGTGATGTGTGAACAACAGGTGGTCAATCTCGGTTGGCTTGAGCCCCATACGGGCCATCTTGTAAGTGGTGCCAGGTCCACAATCGAACATGATGGAATCTTTGCCAACTTCCAGTACATAAGAAGAACCAAATCGAGCAGCGTCGGCGTAAGGCGTACCTGCGCCTAGAATATGAAGTCTCATGAGTGCTCCTTGATTGTAACTTTCGATTGGTGAGTGCGTTAAACAGTGAAATTTCCTTTGCACATACAGAATTTACGGGCGGCGGCGGGGGGTGTCAAATCGCATATTAGGCTGGCAGACCGGAAATATACCTGGAGACCTATTGGGTAATTAAGGCCGTCTCAATAAATGCTGTTTTGCGTGGAAAAAAGATTTGCCGTTGGGTCTGTAAAACAGCCATGACCCGATCGAATCGCTAGGGAGGAATCGTAGAGATAACAAATAATCCCGCCGTTATTAAGTCAATTTTGTATAAATCTGGACCCGGTGGCGATTGCTTTCTGTGACATATAAATTCCCTGAGACATCCAGCTTAACTGACGTTGGTCCCCAGAAAAACTTTTCTATGTGAGACGATTCTTCATGGGGATCACCACCAAAGAGACTTATGTCGGGTTCTAGATCAGACCTGGATCGTGGCTCAGCTTCTTCGTGGTTCGCGTCCAAAAAATCCTGTCCCCATTTTGATATGGTCGCGGTGCCGCGAAGTTTAGTTACAAATGCCCCATTACTGTCGATGACTTGGACCCTCTCATTACCCCAGTCAGCCACATATATATACCCGCCATCGTCAACTGCTACGCTGGACGGATTATTGAATTCCCCATCGTCACTGCCTTGACGGCCGAAGGTTTGGATAAGGGTTCCTTCTTCGGAGTATTTGGCGATGCGATGATTGCCCCAGTCAGCCACATATACACAATTGTCAGGGGCTACAGTGAGGCCCCACGGCAAATTTAAGCTATCGTTACCGATGGGATCGTTCCCAAAATGCATTAACGAGTTTCCGTCCTTAGTGAATTTCTGAATTCGGTTATTCAATTGATCTGATATAAACATGTTGTCTTCCGAATCGAACGCTATACCGGAAGGTCTTCGGAATTCCCCATCCTTGCCACCTCTAGTTCCCCAGTAACCTGCGGTTGAGCCATCGGGACTATAAACATTGATTCTATCTGTCAGTTCATCACTGATGAACACATTACCATCGCGGTCGGAAGCAATTGCCGAAGGCCATCTAAGCCCATCATCATATCCTCCATATACGCCGGAATATTCGCTATTAATGTCGTAGACTGTGACACGTATTTGAAGCTCAGGATAATTGGACCCACGGCTTATGGTATGTATGCGGGCGTCCGGTCCGATCAAAGTGTCGACAGGGAACATAAAGCCGCGTCCTTGCATCACACAGAGTCCGATGGTGTGGCTGTAACCTAAGACCTTGGGTTTGCTGTCAGTAGGCGTGATTGTTGTCAATGATCTATGCCCTAACCGTTAATTAATTGTCGTAGTTATATGCATCTCTCAAGAGCGCTGAAATTCTGGTATGGAACCAACCACTCCAAGCATTGCAGACAGTTTTTCTTCGGCCATTTCACGGTCTGTGGACACATTGACCGTTGGGAGGCCATTGTCATTGGCATATTTAATCAACATATCACGAATTCGTGACGATGCTTCTAAAGCACCTAGTTCATCGAGACACTTATCCACGTATGACTCAGCCGACAAATAGTCGCCCTCGTTTTGAATAACGGTTGCTAGAATTTTCTTGACGCCAGCTTTTCTGATGTCACCAAGTTGTTGAGATGTAAAATTCACCCTCTCCGTAAGAGATCCCGTCTCTATCCATTCTATGCCCTGATGCCAACCCTCCACGGAGGGAGGGTTCAATAGTTGTTGACCCATATAGCCTATCTGGTTATTTCGCGCGGAGATATCGATGTGAGGTGATGAAAACTCTTCGGTTAGCCTCAACACGCCAGCAACTAGTTCGGTTGGGCTTTTTACTTTTTTGTAACGACAATCTTCGGACTTAAAGAAGTCTGAATTGAATAGTACTCTCAACATATACTGGATATTGTGATCACTCTCAAAGTATGCGTTTTCCAATACTTTGATCGCTTCGATATCGCGAGGTGGTGTGTATGGCCATTGCGGTACAGGAGGTTCATCAGCGACAAAAAAGTGATACATGTGCCTGGATATGAATCGTGCTGTTGATGGGTGTTTGCATATGATGTCTATAATGTCTTCCCCATTGAAATTGCCCGTCTCCCCTAGAAACGTCTTTTCCCCATCATCATGATCTTCGTCGATATATTCGTAACGCCATGCCAATTTCCCATATGGCCAGATCGAGTTACGAACAGCGAGTTGTTTTGTGTAATCGGCATTGGCCACGGTCCATCCTGTGAATGCCCGTGAACACTCCTTGATATCTTCCTCTGTGTAATTACCCACACCCATAGAAAATAGTTCTAAGAGTTCACGGCCATAATTTTCATTGATAGCACCATTATGGTTGTCGATATTATCTAGCCATATGATCATGGCTGGGTCACGCGAAAGTTTTAAAAGAAGGTTGTTTAATCTCCCCATCCCGTGTTCACGGAACATTCGTAGCTGATCACTCAGGGGTTTGCCATTGGTGACTTTGGCATAGCCTGTGGCAAAAATATTGTGCCAGAAAAAGGCTATCTTCTCTGCTAAGGGGGCATCTGTATATACTAATCTATAGAGCCAATAGGACCCTGCTCCTGAGTGGTCATGCCTTGAGGAGTGATCAGGGTGGTATCTATGAATGAGCGCATCATTTATAGATTCAGACCCTTTTGAACTCAATAAATGTTCCACGGTTTGCTCGTAACCGTCAGCCAAATATTCCTCCAATTCCTGTCTGGTGGCACCAAATCCGGCTCTTCGTAACAGGTGTGCTACCAAGGCAAGCTCTGTGTTGTTGACCATCCTCAAAATCTCCTCAATCTCCGGTGTTTTATTGGCGAAGACATCTTTGGGTAATCTTCTTCTCCACCGTAGTCGCCGCTAAACAACTTTCGTCAGTTAATTATTCCACAAGTCTGGTATGTTATCTATGATCCAATAAATACCCACCTCTCGAACTGTGGAGGAGGATTTAGTGTCTGGTGTGGTTTATTCCTCCACTATCGGCCCATTGATATTAAACCCTCAACCCCCTGTTCAACGCTCTTCATCTCCCCAAGGAATTCGCCGGTGATCTCCTCTCCTGGCAAGAGGAATGACTGAGAACCAGCGGTTGCTTGTTGAGGGATATGTACAAGCCCCTTGAGAGGCTTATATGTGAGGCCGGTCTCAGGAGCGAGTTCGCTCGTGGGATAATGCATAGATGGCCAGCCTCCGTTGCCTAATTGGTTGTCCATGAATGTGAAGATCGCGACCCTTTCGCAAATGCGATAAGCTTTGTCTATGGACTGTTTATCTTCGGATTGATGTTTGACAAGGACCCGAAGAAGTTCTCCCGCTCCCCAGGCCACCTTGCATTTTGACGGCCATAGGTAAGTATCCAACGGCATTGCCGATTCAAATTCCAATAGTTCTAGGGCGGCATCCAAGTAAGGTTGTGCTTTGGATCCCGAAAATCCCCACCTAGAGACCATCGTGTCGTACAGGGTACAAAAATAGGCCATCAGAGTGCCGATATGCCAGAATTCCTGTTTGGGAGAATCACGGTCAACGACCTTGATCATTTTCTCTCCAAGAGCAACCTCTGTGATGAGATCACCGGTGGGTGTCATCTGGGTGTAGATCACTCCCCTGGACATGTGCTCCCAGTTCGCCTCCACGAATCGTCTGCACCATTCCCCAGCCTTGACAGCCTGCTCTGTAAAATCCAGAGCGACCATTAGATGTCCAAAAAAGGTTGTGTTGAGGGGTCCTATAGTTGCCTGTTGCTCCACGTTGTTGGGGTCATTCCCTATGTAGTTGAATACTCCTCCTGATGGATGATGTTGGTATTGGAGGATTCTATCGATTACAACAGGCTTCTCAATCACGGGATGGCCGATCCAAGCAGCCACTTTACCGAAAGTCAGTGGCCTGTAGAGTCTTTGCATATCCTTGTAAACTGAAGGCTCTTCGTTGAAGAAGAAGTCACCATTTTCCCGTAGTGCTTTCTGCTCTACCCAATCGAGAAGGATTGCTATGGTCTCATGGTCCACGCCCGAGGCGTACATTCCCCAAGAAGCTTTGTGAATGTAGTTGACGTTGGGCTCTCGCGCGATTGGGCCGGTGGGTGCAACACGGCTTTTCAGGAAATTTCCTCCCTGGCTCATCGAGAGTTTTATCGCTTCCAACAGGTGAGCAGGGTGGGATATTGTCCAGTTCATGACGTGACCTCAGCCTTCAGTGGGCCGTGCCGACGATCCGTGCTCCTCTTTGCAAGTAGAAGCCTACGTGGTTGCATTATCATACTGCACTTACATTTTCCACGTCCTTCGGGAACGGCCATTGGCTTTGGTTAATCCCGAGGTACGATCTTGCCTATTGCCTAGAGGAAGACGCAAGGAATTGGGAACCTGAACCCGAAGTGAGTTAGAAGCCCTAATCGGGCGTGTGTTTGGTCCATCTCTCCGGTTGGATGGTCGATTTAGTCACTAAAAGTTTGGGGATCACTCCGTCTGCGATACGGCAGATGACAGAGTGTTTAAATAGGCTGCAGCACCGGACGTAAACCAGGTGGTGTAGCTGGTACTGATGAATCGGGCACCCCTCTCGATGTAATGCCCCACCGTGGCCTCCGAGACGAGGGCACCCGCGACCCTTCCGGCTGAGACTATTTGTTCAATAGCTTGGTCTACTGTCGCTTGCACTTCGGGATGCTCATGCTGTCCTAGGAACCCCATGGTCTGGGCCAAATCTCCTGGCGCTACGAAAAACACGTCAATGTGATCAACCTTTAAGATCTCTTCTAGATTGTTGATTGCTACGATGTCCTCGATTAAGATAATCGCCATAGTCTCGTCATTGGCACTTGTGAATGGATCATCGACGCCAATCCCCTGACGACTCGTATAGGAGCCTCTGGATCCGATGGGGGCAAAATTTGAAGCTTCAACAACGGCTTGAGCTTCCTCG
>JASMAO010000083.1 GCA_030754315.1 SAR202 cluster bacterium | reverse complement strand
GTCACATTTGAGGTCCGTGATACGGGACACTGTCTGGATTGTGAGTGACTTGAATAACCAACGGACTAAGAAAGTGTTTCTTCTGGGGCTCGTAGACTGGTTATGGAAATTTACCCTTGTAGGTACTAGTGACTACTGGGGAAGTTGAATGTAAACCCTTGATTGGGTCTAAATTTGGAGGAGAATTTGGATATTATCCGTCACGACCATCCAAACATATACGCTGGGGGGCCTAATTACAGTCGGTCTGTTCGTGCAGGCAATCTTCTGTTCGTCTCAGGTTGTACGGCAAACAAGTCTCCAGCCAAAGGTGGAGATCCTTTGGATCAACTCAGAGTCGTTCTCGGAAGGATTACAGGCATTGTTGAGGCAGAGGGTGGTAAGGCGTCGGATATTGTGAAGCTGACGACCTTTGTTGCTGATAAGAAGTATTGGTTTCCAATAAAGGATGGCCAGATCGAAATTTATGATGAATTTTTTAGTGGCGAAAATCCCGCCAACACTATTGTGGAGGCAGGTATTGGAGGCGAAGGCTTAGATATCGAGATAGATGCGGTCGCCGTTCTCCACTAGATTGGCATGTGTGTGACAAGTGGTTTGATCAATCTGAGAATCTTGAGGTTCCTATGGGGAAAATAAGAAATAATCACGAAGACATTTATGGAGCTGGCCCGACATACATTCGTACTGTTCGTGCCAACAACTCCCTCTATATTTCAGGATGCACCGCCCGATCCTCAGGCGCAGAAGGGGGCCCAGCAATGGATCAACTTCGAGTTGTACTCGATCGGATCACACGTATAGTAACGGCAGAAGGCGGGCAACCGTCAGATATCGTTGCTATGACTACATACACGACTGATATGAAGCTGATGTGGCCTATTGAAAAAAACCAGATAAATATATGGACCGAGTATTTTCAGGGCGATTGGCCTACCAATTCGTACGTAGAAGTCTCCGCGCTTGCTGAACCGGGACTTTATGTAGAAATAACTGCTACAGCTATTCTTGAATAATCCTACTCTTATTAGATTTTGGCTATGAGCAATAGTTGGCATCGATAATGCTGATCCTGAAACAAAAAATTTCTACGAGCTAGAGTTCTGGTAGCATTTGGACTCAAATCACGAAATTAATCAGTGTGGGAAATCAGAACGATGTTTGGTAGGAATTGAGGTCTCTCTGACAGTGCCTGTTTTGGATTGCCATGGGTAAAGGCCAAGACACCAAGACTTTGAAGAGAAATGTTTGATACTTACAGTGACACGTGATCACAGAGTGGGCAATATTGAGAATGAGTGAAAGTGCGGGATCCTCAAGTTAACAGTGTCGATCCGCTCACGGTATACTGATACAACTACGTCTAATAACGCCATCGGTTTGGTTGGTGAGTCTGATGTGATTGTGGTTGCGGAGAGTTTTCGAAAGTAAAATATAGGCTGAGGATTTTGCAATAGCCTCGTGCGGGAAGCAAATATCGTGTGGTATGACGAGTAAGAATAAAAAAGAGTGGCTGGATAAGACGGTAAGACCGGTTGAAAAACGGTTTCCTGGGCGTCACAAGGTCTTTGATACTAGGTCTGGGATTCAAACAGAAGTGTCCTACACTCCTGAGGACCTGAGAGATTTCGATTACAGTAAAAAACTCAGTTATCCAGGTGAATTTCCGTACACTCGAGGTATTCAGCCTAATATGTACCGAGGTCGTCTCTGGACGATGCGACAGTATTCAGGGTTTGCTTCTCCAGAGGAATCTAATCGGAGGTACCGATTTCTACTTGACCAAGGGCAGAATGGATTAAGTGTAGCGTTTGATCTACCTACCCAGGTGGGGTATGACTCTGATCACGAAATGGCGCTTGGAGAGGTAGGCAAGGCAGGTGTCCCGGTGGCTAGCCTGGCGGATATGGAGATGCTGTTTGATGGGATTCCCCTCGGTGATGTGACGACATCCATGACCATAAATGCCACGGCTTCAATTATGCTGGCAATGTATATTGCGGTGGGGCGAAAACAGGGCCTAAGCCCGTCGGCTTTAGGTGGCACCATCCAAAACGACATCTTAAAGGAATACATAGCCCGGGGCACTTACATATTTCCTCCGAAGCCTTCCATGCGTTTGGTTACGGATGTATTTCGTTATTGTGGAGAGAATGTCCCTAAGTGGAATACTATAAGCATTAGTGGTTACCACATGAGTGAGGCTGGAGCCACGGCCGTTCAGGAATTGGCTTTCACTTTTGCGAATGCGATCGCTTACGTTCAAGCAGCGATTGATTCTGGCATGAACGTGGACGATTTTGCGGGTCGCTTGTCATTCTTTTTCGTTGCACAGAGCAACTTTTTTGAGGAGATTGGGAAGTATAGAGCAGCTCGTAGGATGTGGGCCAACATAATGCGGAATCGTTTTGGTGCGAAGAATCCTCGTTCCTGGATGTTGAGGTTTCATACACAAACTGCCGGGGTATCGCTAACGGCTCAACAACCTGACAATAATGTGGTGCGTACGACAATCCAAGCGTTAGCAGCGGTTCTAGGTGGCACACAATCACTTCACACCAATGCACGAGACGAAGCCCTGGCTTTACCGACGCAGGAGGCGGCAGAGCTGGCGCTACGCACTCAGCAAATCATTGCCTATGAGAGCGGTGTTGACGATTCGGTCGATCCATTGGCTGGATCGTACTATGTCGAATCGCTTACGGACACCATTGAGGAAAAAGCTAATGCCTACATACAGCTAATAGATGATATGGGAGGGGCACTACCGGCTCTGGAGCAGGGCTATCAAATGAGTGAAATCCACAAAAGTGCTTTCCAATTACAAAGAGAAATTGAGGAGAAGAAGCGAATCGTGGTGGGTGTCAACCGGTATCAGTCCGAAGCCCCATCTATAGAGAAGCTTCAACATATAGACCCGAATGAAACAAAAAAACAGATCGAACGACTCAATAAGGTTCGTCAAGAACGTGATGACTCAAGTGTGCGGTCAGCTTTGGCTCACCTGGAAGAAGTCGCATTGGGAGACTCGAATACCGTGCCGGCCATCCTGAAGTGCGTTGAGGTTTATACTACGGTTGGCGAAATATCTGACGTATTCCGCGGAGTTTTTGGTATGCAGCGGGAGTTCACGCCATTCTAGAGTGCCGGTGATAGCGAGTTTCAAAAATTCAGTAGATGGTGTACAGATTCTGATGCTATGCAGTGTTGGAACACAAGTTAGCATATCCTCGTTGAGAGGCAGATCTGATACATTACTGGCACATCCGAGGTTCTGTTCTTGACAGTCCTCCTGGTTGTCTGATACGGTTACTCGGTGGATTTATGTCCATCGGCTCTACTTATTGTCCCGAGTACAGGCTATCCCGAGGTGGGGCTTTGTCTTTGTTCATCCCTTCAAATAGGGCGTTCTCCGCGCTGATTTTATTTCGGCTTCAACTCATCTAGGAGTATTGCAACGCATGGCTTCTTCTTTGGATGTGGTAAACGGATCGTCTAATGGCAAACAGAGTTTCGCTTCTAGTCGGACAGTTTTGGACGTGCCCAATCTTATCCAAGTTCAGCTCGATTCATTCAACTGGTTGAAGACGGCTGGCCTTGAGGAGGTTTTCGGCGAAGTTTCGCCAATTGAAGATTTCCCGAACGGTAGATTCGCACTCAGTTTTCTGGATCATCACTTCGAAGCCCCGAAATACTCGGAGGACGAGTGTCGATCCAGAGAGATCACCTACTCAGCACCATTGCACGTCACCGTTCAGTTAGAAACGAAGGTGTCACCAGCTGATGGTGAGAAGAAGCTTCAAGATCTGTTCATAGGCGATATCCCGATGATGACATCCACTGGTACATTCATTATGAATGGTGCAGAGCGGGTAGTAGTTAGCCAATTGGTCCGATCACCGGGTGTTTACTTTACGACCACAAACGATCCTGTTACAGGGAGGCCTCTTGCCTCAGCGAAGCTAATTCCTTACCGGGGCGCTTGGATGGAGTTTGAGACCAGCAACAAGGATGTCGTTTCGGTGAAGGTCGATCGAAAGCGTAAGTCCCCAGTGAGTATGTTACTGAGGGCAATGGGATACACATCAGACGATGAAATCAAGTCTCTTTTCGAAGATGTAGATACTGATCCTGACCATTCTTACATCAGTACTACCATTGATAAGGATACAACCGTTGGCGATCATCAGGAAGCCTTGCTTGAATTTTACCGGCGTCTAAGGCCTGGGGAACCCCCCAGCATAGAGAATGCAAAACTTTTATTGGACAACCTGTTCTTCAATCCGCGCCGATACGACCTTGGTCGGGTCGGGCGATACAAGCTGAATAAGACACTTGGACCACCACCTGGTGATGATCCTGAGGTTAGGACTCTTACCCCCGACGACATCATCAGCTTACTCAAGATGATGATAGAGATCAATAATGGTGTGAGGAAAGCCGATGATATAGATCATCTTGGCAATCGTCGTGTGCGCGCGGTCGGCGAGTTAATGCAGAATCAGATCCGAGTGGGTTTAGTCCGAATGGAGAGAGTTATCAAAGAGCGGATGACTACACAGATGGATCCGGCTACGACAACTCCTGCTGCTCTCATAAACATCAGGCCCGTGGTGGCGGCTGTTCGAGAGTTTTTCGGTGGTTCTCAGTTGTCTCAGTTCATGGACCAGACGAATCCTCTGGCGGAGTTGACTCATAAAAGACGTCTCTCCGCATTGGGTCCTGGAGGCCTTTCTCGCGAGCGGGCCGGATTTGACGTTCGTGACGTGCATCACTCGCACTACGGGAGAATTTGTCCTATCGAAACACCAGAGGGGCCGAATATTGGGTTGCTAGGCTCAATGGCCACTTATGCCAGGACAAACAAATACGGTTTCATTGAAACACCATATCGTAAGGTCCACAAAGAGATACTTAATACGGATCCGGACATTTTAAACAGAGTATTGACCGAGGCCATTCTAGACGAAAATGGGGAGATCAGTGTAAAGGCAGACCTTCCTATCACCATTCGCAGGATCAAGCGCGTTGCTGCTTTGCCTGAACAGCTAATTAAAGTTAAGCCATATGTCAGATTTGATTCTAATGACGTGGCGTATTTGTCAGCTGACGATGAGGAAGAGGTTCACATCGCTCAAGCGAACTCAGTTCTTGATGATAAAGGCCAATTCGTCGATACGAGGGTTGAGGTACGTATCCGAGAAAACCCAGGCATGGAATTGCCTGCGAATGTGGATTACATGGATGTATCGCCCATGCAAGTTGTTAGCGTGTCGACTTCGCTAATACCATTCCTGGAGCACGATGACGCTAACCGCGCCCTCATGGGTTCGAATATGCAGCGCCAGGCAGTTCCTCTGATAAAAGCCCAAGCGCCGCTTGTGGGAACAGGTATGGAGGGTCGTGTTGCTAGGGATAGTGGACAGGTTGTTTTATCTGAGACGGAGGGAGTCGTAATAGAGTCCTCTGGCAAGCGTATTGTTGTGATGGATTCTACCGGAGAAGAACACAGCTATTGGCTAAAGAAATTTGTTAGGAGTAATCAAGGGACCTCCATTAATCAGCGTCCTGTAGTTAGCCAGGGTTCCTCAGTCGCACCGGGAGATGTACTTGCTGATAGCGCTTCGACATCCAAGGGCGATCTCGCTCTCGGTCAGAATACGCTGGTGGCATTTATGAGTTGGGAAGGTTACAACTATGAGGATGCGATTATAGTTAGCGAGAGGCTGGTTAAGGACGATCGGTTTACGTCTATCCATATCGAAAAGCACGAGGTTGAGGCTAGGGATACGAAGTTAGGGCCGGAGGAGGTTACTCGAGATATACCGAACGTTGGTGAAGAGAGCCTGCGTAACCTAGATGAAGATGGGATAGTTCGCGTGGGTGCTGAAGTCAGCCCTGGAGATGTTTTGGTAGGTAAGATTACTCCCAAAGGCGAGACTGAACTTAGCGCCGAGGAAAAATTACTGCGTGCCATATTTGGTGAAAAGGCACGAGATGTCAAGGATACTTCTTTACGTGTACCACATGGTGAGCGTGGTAAGGTAATCGGTATCAAGGTGTTGAGTAAAGCTAACGGGGATGAGTTATCCCCAGGTGTGAACAGGCTTGTACGCCTTTGGATAGCCCAAACTCGAAAAGTAGCTGAGGGCGATAAAATGGCGGGGCGTCATGGTAACAAAGGAGTCATTTCTCGTATTCTGCCAGAGGAGGATATGCCTTTCTTGCCAGATGGCACACCCGTTGACATTATTCTTAACCCTATAGGAGTGCCGTCTCGTATGAATCTCGGGCAAGTACTGGAAACTCATCTTGGCTGGGCAGCACACGAGCTAGGATTTCAAGCAGAAACTCCAGTCTTCGATGGGGCTCCAGACGTTGCCATAGAGGACGCGCTTGCACAAGCTTGGATGGTTAAAAGATCGGGTGCTGTTGATCCTAGGCCTTTGGAAACTAGTGGTGACCGGTTGATCAATCGTGACGTAGTTAGGAATTGGCTGTCTGAAAAAGGTTACGACTACGACAAAATCTTCGGTCATATTGGAACTTGTGAGGCGTCTGATGCCTGCTTGCGGATCTGGTTTGAAGACGAAATTGGTCAGGATTGTAGTGGGAAGTCTTTTGAGGAGTTGAAGAGCGAGGCACTTCGGTTGAATCGGACCACGACAGATGTGGCTCCGATCTTTGGAAAGTCAGTTTTACACGATGGTCGTACTGGAGAGCCTTTCGATCAGCCGATCACTGTTGGATACATCTATATGATGAAGCTCATCCATTTGGTCGAGGATAAGATTCACGCTAGATCTACTGGGCCTTACTCCCTAATCACTCAGCAGCCGTTGGGTGGAAAAGCTCAGTTTGGTGGGCAAAGATTCGGTGAGATGGAAGTATGGGCTCTCGAAGCATACAGTGCGGCTTACAACCTTCAAGAAATGCTCACTGTCAAGTCTGACGATGTGGTAGGCCGGGTGAAGACTTACGAAGCTATAGTTAAGGGTGAAGATATTGTTCAGCCGGGCATTCCGGAATCATTCCACGTTTTGCTCAAGGAGTTGCAGAGCTTGGGTCTCTCTATGGAATTGCTACACGATGAATCTGAGCAAGGCATGAGCGATGCCGAACAGACAGATGATCTCGGTATAGAACTCAAGGCTCCTGGTATCGAAATTTCAGAGAATCAAGAATCTCCAGAGGATGGAGAAGTAGAGAGTAAGGATCTTCCCGAGGAAATAGCTTCTATCAACGACACCCCGTCTACTAATGGCGCGGCATTCGCCGGGGACGGAGTCTTGGGAGAAGCAACCCGAAATGAACAACCAGATTCTGGTCAAGATCACACCGACGCAAATGAACAGATGGAGGAGGTTCTATCCCCTCCAGAAATAGAAGTGCCGTCCGATTTAGATGTTTCTGAAGGAGGTTCTGAGAATGAGCCAGCTTCAGAAACTGTCGATGATAACGAACAAAACTGATGTATCTGGATTAAGGCTGTCACGAGACTGACCGTTTCAAGGAGTATCGAGTATGGCTCAAAGCGGGAATGACTTCAATGCGATTCGGATATCTTTGTCATCTCCAGAACAGATAAAGACTTGGTCTTACGGGGAAGTTACTAAGCCTGAGACTATTAACTACCGCACCTTGCGACCGGAAAAGGATGGCTTGTTTTGTGAGCGGATCTTTGGTCCAACCAAAGATTGGGAATGTTTCTGTGGCAAGTATAAAAAAATTCGGTACAAGGGCGTCATCTGTGATCGCTGTGGGGTGGAGGTTGCGCGTTCCAAAGTACGCAGGGAACGTATGGGAATTATTAAGTTAGCTGCTCCTGTAGCACACATTTGGTTCTCGAAAGGTACCCCTAGTCGATTAGGTTTACTTCTGGGATTGTCTCCGAGGAATCTCGAGCGAGTTCTGTATTTTGCCCAATACTTGGTTACTGAGGTCGATGATCTACTTCGGGTCGCTGTCAGAGAGCGTATTACCCAAGAATTGGAAGATGGCCCTGTTAGGCTTGAATTTGATGCTGAAGAGCGTATTAAAGCTCTACAGACCTCCGTCGAAAACGAGGAGAACAAAGAGGATGGGGAGAACGACAGTCAAGATAAAAAGGAAGTCAAAGGCATAGAGGAACAGGTTCAAGATATTCAGGCGGCTCTTGAGCAGCAGAAAGAAGAGTTAAATGGGCGTATCCAATCGCAGATTGATGATCTAGATGGTTTGCAGGTTGGCCAGTTACTGACTGAAGTCAGGCACCGTGAACTACAAGAACAGTTCCCTGAGGTTTTCAAAGCTGGTATGGGGGCTGAGGCGGTAACCCAAGTACTGAGCAATCTAGATCTGGATACTATGCGTAAAGACTTGCAAGAGGACGTCCGTTTGACGTCTGGGCAAAGACGGAAGAAGGCAACCAAGACGCTTAGGGTGGTTGAGGCGCTCCGCAAGAGTGGGAACAAAGCTGAATGGATGGTACTTTCCGTTTTGCCCGTGCTACCACCGGAACTCAGACCCATGGTTCAGCTTGATGGCGGCCGATTTGCTACTAGCGACCTCAACGACCTATATCGCCGTGTAATCAACCGTAACAATCGGTTGAAGCGTCTCTTGGAACTACAGGCTCCAGAGATAATCGTTCGTAACGAGAAACGCATGTTACAAGAGGCGGTTGATGCACTGATCGATAACGGTCGTCGTGGAAGGCCAGTCTCGGGAAGTCATAACCATAAGCTTAAGTCGTTGTCGGATTTGCTTCGGGGCAAACAAGGTCGGTTCCGCCAGAATTTGCTCGGGAAACGAGTTGATTACAGTGGCCGCTCAGTCATAACGGTAGGCCCGGAACTCAAGCTATACGAATGCGGGTTACCAAGAAAAATGGCGTTGGAGCTTTTCAAGCCCTTCGTAATGAACAAATTGGTTATGCAGGGTTATGCGCACAATATAAAGAGTGCCAAGCGTTTAGCTGAAAGAGTCCGTCCGGAGGTTTGGGAGATTCTTGAGGAGGTCATTAAAAATAGGCCTGTGCTTCTGAACCGCGCACCAACGCTGCATAGGTTAGGCATACAGGCCTTCAACCCAGTTTTGGTAGAAGGTAGCGCCATACAGGTGCACCCACTCGTATGTACGGCATTCAATGCGGATTTTGATGGTGACCAGATGGCTGTCCACGTACCGCTTTCAAAAGAGGCTGTACAGGAAGCTAGGAAAATAATGTTGAGTAGCTTTAACATGTTATCTCCGAGCTCGGGCGAGCCAATCGTTGCACCAACGCTAGATATAGTGCTGGGATGCTATTACATGACGATGGTTGAAGAAAATACGGCAGGTACTGGGCGCGAGTTCGCGAATCTCGAAGACGCCAGAATAGCTTATGAGCTCGACCAAGTTAATCTGCGGGCCTTAATAAAAGTTCGTGATGAGGAGAATGGTGGCGGATGGATCGAGACCACTGCTGGGCGTATAATTTTCAATGAAGTGCTTCCTGGAGAACTCGGGTTTCGGAATCAAGAAATCGACAAGGGGGCGCTTAAAGACATCTCCGCTGAAAGCCACCTACATCTTGATAACGACACAACGCTAAAAATGCTGGACGCTATCAAAGACCTTGGATTTAGATACGCTTCCAAAGCAGGCATCACGATTGCTATTAATGACGTTGAGGTTTCTTCTGAGAAGCAGGCGATTGTGTCTGAGGCAGACTCAAAGATTGACCAGCTTGAACAGCAATACCAAGATGGTTTGATCACAGAGGATGAGAAATACTCCAACTCAGTTCAGATCTGGACAAGCGCTAATGACCAATTGACTAAAGTCATAGAAAATAATCTTCATAATTACGGAGGCATTTACTTGATGGCGACCTCAGGTGCCAAGGGTAATATAGCCCAGATTAAACAGATGGCAGGCATGCGTGGACTGATGTCAGACCCGAAGGGAAGGATTATCGATCGCCCTATTAAATCTAATTTTAGAGAAGGACTCAGCGTACTCGAGTACTTCATTTCGACACACGGTGCACGGAAAGGACTTGCGGATACCGCATTACGTACTGCCGACAGCGGTTATTTGACACGTCGGTTAATAGATGTGGCTCAAGAGGTCATAATTACCGTAGATGATTGTGCGACTCAAAGAGGTATTTGGATACAAGACGATCCTGACAGCGAGCTATTAACGCCGTTTGGGGATCGGATTAAGAGTCGATTCACTGCGTTGCCGGTAGCGGACCCATCAACTGGAGAGGTTCTTTTGGAGGCTGGCGAACTCATTGATATTGGATTAGTAGATCGTCTGATCGAAGCTAATGTAACAGGTGTTTTGGTTCGCTCTCCACTCTCCTGTGAAACCATTCGCGGTGTTTGTAGACGCTGTTACGGTGTTTCTTTGGCAACTTGGGAGTTACCCATGATGGGAGAGGCCGTTGGAATAATTGCTGCCCAGAGCATTGGGGAACCTGGGACTCAGCTCACGATGCGTACATTCCACACAGGAGGGATTGCTGGGGCCGATATTACCAGTGGTTTGCCGAGGGTGGAGGAGTTGTTTGAAGCCCGTGCGCCTAAAGGTGAAGCAGTTTTGTCAGAGATCGCTGGAATACTTTCAATTGCCGAAGAAGGGGAAACTAGAACAATAACTGTTGTGAGTACTGAGGAGTATAGC
>JASMAO010000082.1 GCA_030754315.1 SAR202 cluster bacterium | reverse complement strand
AACCACGCCGATCGAAAAGCATGATCATGTGGATCTGCTGCTTGACGATGGCCATTGTGTGCGTTTCAAAGATCCCCGCCGGTTTGGCAGCGTCACGTGGGTGTCTGGCGATCCTTTGGAGTCTCAATACTTGTATCATCTGGGTCCGGAACCGCTGGTTGATGACTTTGATGGGTGCTACTTGTATACCAGGGCTCGAGGACGTCGCACAGCAGTCAAGAACTTTATTATGAATGGGCGCATCGTGGTGGGTGTCGGTAATATTTATGCCAGTGAAGCACTCTTTCGTAGCGGCATCCGTCCGACACGTGCGGCGGGTCGGATTGCACTCGAGCGCTACGACTTGTTGGTGACTGCCATTCGGTCCGTGCTGGGTGAGGCGATCGCCGCGGGGGGGACCACATTACGGGACTATTCCAGTGTCACTGGAGAACCGGGTTATTTTGAACAGGCACTCAAGGTGTATGAACGCCAAGGTCAGCCTTGTGAGGCGTGTGGTGATTTGATCAAAAGAAAAGTGATCGGTCAGCGGGCGACTTACTACTGTTCGTACTGTCAGGTGTAGCAGGACCAAGATAGTAGTTGGAAACAAACATCAGGTGACCTTTAGTCGAAAACCTGAAGTCCACATAGGAATTATGGCTAGAATAGCTCCAGACTGACCTGCAATTACGGTTTTTCAGAAGTGTCCCTAAATAAAAACACTACTTCAGTTTGATCATTCCAGTTTAGATAGATATAGGGATCTCTAAGTTCATACCGGTAAGTAAGTGAAACCATCCATTACACTAATTTGCGCTAAATGATTGGCTCTGACTTTGGAATAAACGTTATCGCGGCGACTATTTACGCCAGTTACCTATTATTGCCGGGGTATTTGTATTGTCTGGTTTCTGGCGTTAGAAGAAATCGTTTTCTTCTCAGCTATGGGATTAGCTTTTCGTTGCTTGTAATTACGCAAATACTAGTCCGAAGTCATGGTAGTTCGATACTTCAGTGGTATGTACTGTTACACGGTGCAATAGTAATGTTGATTGGCACCGGTTACCTAGTCAAATTCCAGACGAGCAAGTCTAGGGTTACTGGATTTCGCTGGAATATCTCACTTACCGGTTTTTTAGTAGTGTTGGGTACCTACTGCTTGTACCACCTAATAGTTGGGCCGTATACAGAGATTCCCTCCGACATTTATGACCACCTCAATCGTGTAATGAGGATGTCAGAATCTGTATGTGATGGAAATGTTGGGCAGATAGACGACACATTGGCAGTAATATTATCGGGATTTTCCCGAATAGTTCTGTTTGTCCTTCCTTTTCTTCATGCATCAGTCGCGTGTGCGTTAAAAGTGCATCCTATTACGTTGCTTCCCGGGACAACACTTGTTTCGAGCCTTATTTTTATATCGGCAACGTACTGGTTTTCAACGCGCCTGGTTGCTTCGGCTAGGATGACAATGTCGTTCAAGGTCATGGCTTCAGTTTTGTCTGTACTGTTTACAGTATTGTGGTTTGGTGTTGCTACCTTTTCCTACATTCGATATTACGCCTATTTTCCGAGTATCTACAATTTTGTATTGTTGTTTTGCGTAGTATGCCTATTGTTGGATTATCTTGAACGTTCTCGAACAAGTCATCTAAATCTGATATTAATCGCTATCTTTATGCTTGTGATGCGCTTAGTCCATGAGCAAGAAATGTTTTTTGCTTTAGTTCTTTGTTGTGGGATCCCAGTCCTTCGTTCAATTAAATCATTCAATTCGAATTCTGGTTCAAGTGCAACGTTAGTATTAAGAACGCGACTACTCGCCTTGGTAGCGATTGCCATAACAATAGCGTTAAGCATATTCATTCTCGAAACAAGAAGAATGGCTGGTGGGCCTGGTCTGTATCCTCACGTTGTCAGCTTGGAGGTAATTTCGCCACTGTTGCGATCACTTTTAATTGCCAACCCGGAACTAAGATTCTGGGACACTCTTTCTTTATATGGGGCATGTGTTTATCTTTTGTATATCTTTCGGCACAAATGGTTTTCGCATATAGATTATCTAACGGTGGCGATGGCGTCACCTGTACTGACGTTGCTTAATCCGGTATTTGTGATTGTTTTTTTACATATAGTAACCGACGGTGGTTGGGATGTGATTTGGCGGTTTTCATATTTGATGCCACTAGGCATTACTGGGGGATTCTTGGTGGCATTTTCTGCCTGGCAATTTCGGAAAACTCAGTCCTTTCGGACGTTGATCCCAATGGTTTCGATTCCGATTCTATTACTAGTTTTACTGCTTCCATTTGAGACTCCATACGTCTCCAATAGCAAGTCCAGATTTGGCAGTCTCATGCCGGTGGATAAAACAGCCGGTGCTGGACTGTGGAAAGATCTAATTGAGGCGGTTGATGCGGTAGACGGCAATAGGGCAATATATGCTGACGGGGCTACTAGATATGTTCTTGGTGCAGTTACACACCACGATATTCCGAGTCGACAAAGTTACGATTTCGATCATGTCGCACTAGAAGTCACCGTTTATCCATCGAATGTTGAGTTGATGTCAAAAGATTCGGGGGCATTGCTTGTAATTAATCGAAGAAACGGTTCCGAAACTCTCAGTTCGCGCCTTTCAGGACATTGGCCGATCGATGTTCTGCAAGTATCTACATCCTACCCACCAGAACTTGATCAATTTGTGGGCATGCATAAAGAACGATTTAAATTACTGTGGTCACAAGAGAATATATGGCTCTACGAGATTCTCTAGACCAGTAACGGGGTTTCCGCCTCCCAGCGTTCCAATAAGCACTGACTTGGTGTGTGAAATGATTTGATCTTTGTCCGTGACTTGAAGGAGTTCGTTCATCTTGGCCTCAACTTTTAGCTCTCCTAATGGTCGGCTTCAAGATCATCCGCGTTACAAAAGTAATGAGCGGTCTCAGATAGTTCGATAGTATGTCGGGGTCTAAGATGCTAGTTCCCAAGCAAGCTATACTTTGCTCTCTGGGGTTTTAACATTGTGGTCGAATTGTGTGAGTCCTTTGGATGCGGCTGGAACTTCTTTAGGAAGAACCCGACCTTTAATTATAAGGAATGAGTCAATGGAACTAGATGTCAGTTTTGTACGGAAACAATTCCCGGCGTTTCAAACTAAGGAAGTAGAAGATTGGACATTTTTTGAGAATGCTGGTGGTTCTTACGTCCCAGCTTCGGTAATTAAACGTCTACAGCGATTTCATATTGAACATAAGGTTCAACCTTATGGGGCGTTTGCATTGTCGCAGAAGGCCGGGGACCAAATGGATGAGTCTTATCAGGCGATGAGCGAACTAATCAATACAAGTCAAGACCAGATCACAATTGGACCATCGACTACACTGAATTTATATATATTGGCACAAGGGTTACGCCATCTTTTGAAACCAGGCGACCAGATTGTTGTAACAAATCAGGATCATGAGGCTAACGTGGGCTGTTGGAGACGCCTTTCTGAACATGGGGTCGTAATTCGAGAGTGGCGAGTTGATAAGGCTGATGGAGAGCTTGACCTTGCAGACCTTGGGAAACTCGTTAATGACAAAACCCGTATCGTTTGTTGCTCACTTTGTTCAAATCTTGTTGGTACCCACAACGATATGTCGTCTATATCCGAGATTACCCACAAAGTGGGTGCACTTCTGGTGGCAGATGGTGTGTCGTATGCGCCACATGCCGTTCCCGATATCGATAATATGGGCGTAGATTTTTATGTATACAGCACCTACAAAACATTTGGGACCCATCAAGGAATACTGTGGGGCTCCCCAGAGGCGTTGAAAAATGTAAAGGGGCAGGGACATGTCTTTAATGAAGATGATTCTCGGTGTCGCTTGAATCCGACGGGACCTCAACATGCAGAGATTGCGGCACTGGCCGGTATAACCGACTACATTGACGATCTCTACGATCATCATTTCCAAGACTCAGGTTACAGTAGGCACGAGCGAGCACGAAAGGTATTCGATTTAGTGTCTCAACACGAATCGGAGCTTGCAAACATTTTTCTGAGTTTTCTTGCTAACCGAGACGACGTGCATTTGCTTGGCCAGGAAAAAGCAGAACCTGGCGAGCGAGCACCAACAATCTCTTTTCATTCTCGAACCATGCTGTCTAAACATATTGCACAGGAGTTGGCAAAGCATCGGATTGGAGTGGGCAGCGGTAATTTCTATGCGCTTCGCTGTATTGAGGCGCTTGGTATGGATCCTCAGGATGGCGTCGTCCGGGTAAGTATGGTGC
>JASMAO010000081.1 GCA_030754315.1 SAR202 cluster bacterium | reverse complement strand
TACCTTTAGCCGTTTAATACTACCTGTTGCTTCTTATTTAGCCCAGTTCATAATTACCGAGTTGTTGGTAGAGAGTGCCTTTTTTATCGTTGAGATAACTGCGGTACAGAGCTATGGATTTAATAGGTATGACCTTTCCTGTGGAGTGAATCGGGGCATGTTGCCATGAGATTCCTATATCTTCAGCAAATCGCCCGCGTATACCTGGGCGGGTACGGCCTATGGTTACGTGTGCTTTGAATACACGTTCGCCTGGCTCTTGGCCGAGAGCGACCATGGCTCCTTCAACTCGACCTTGGAGTTGTTCTAACCTTCGGAGTTCTCCGGTGAATCCGACCCAGCAAATTCTCGGATCTCGAAACGACGGGAAACAACCTGTACGTCCGATTTTGATCGAGAACTTTCCAGTTGATTCTGCGGCATTTTGTAAGCTGTTCATGATATCTGGGATCTGTTCGATCGCCGTGTCGCCGAGGAATTTCAATGTTAAATGCATACCATCTTCATCTATCCATCTGACACGTTCATATTCTCGAGGGCGAAAACTTCGTGCGAGATCAGCGAACTCTCTTTTTAGTTTGCGTGGCAGTTCGATTGTGATGAACAAGCGTTGCGTGTTAATAGGGATTTTTTGGTCTTCGGTTTCCTGGTGATTTTCTTCGCTAGAGTTCGGAGAAACATAAACCTTAGGTTCCTTGGGAACGTAAGTGGCTTCAGAGCGCTGGATGAATCTCCTGTCTGATGCATCTTTATGAGCGGTGTAAGGTTCGATATCGGGCTTGTGTCTTCTCTGTGGGATCTTCGAAGCGATAATTTCTTCATTTGAATGTTGTGGAGGTTGTGCCTCGGGTTCTGAAGCCGCAGATGTTTTCTTCGCCTCGGTTATGGGTCTAGTTTCTTGACTTGAGCCGAATTCAACCTGTCCAATCGAATTCAGGGTCAGATCGGAGTTGAGATCATTAGAGTTCGTCACATTGCATTCCTGAGTTCGCTTATTCAAGTTTTATTTGTGGTACCCACGATACGCATGGTTTTATACGTATGATACGGCGCATTGTCTTTATACGTGTGGCTGACTAAGCAACTCAGGATTTGTGGTTGCCCCACTATGATTCTGAGCGTGGTACTTTTTTATATCTCTCCAACCAAATTTTTGAAACAAGGATATTTCGCGTGACTTTATTGATAAATCGATCTGATGTTCAACGATTGCTCCCGATGTCTAAGGCCATTGATGTTCTTGAAGCCGCGTTTGTTGAACTGGATGCAGGTAGTGCGGAAATGCCAGATCGCACTGTGATCGTTGATCCGACAGTAAGAGGGTGGATTGCATACATGCCGGCTTACCTGAAATCCGGTGGAGCACTTGGGGTTAAGGCAGTGACGGTATATAAAGGCAATCCAGAGCAGTTTGGACTTCCTACTACTATAGGCACGATTTTGGTTCAAGATAAACAGACGGGCGTAGTTGTAGCTGTAATGGACGGTGGCTTACTGACTGGAATTCGAACAGGAGCTGCGAGTGGTGTGGCTACGAGACATTTGGCACGCAAGGACTCCAAGGTGGCCGGAGTCCTCGGTACTGGGGTTATGGCGCGTGGACAGATTTTGGCTCTGATTGAAGCGGCAGACTTGGACAAAATTTCGGTTTATTCGAGAAGTGATAAATCAGCCCAGCATGTTTTCGCTGATGAATTTTCAGAGATCACTGGAGTAGATATATGTGTGGCAGCGAGTGCTGAAGCCCTCGTTCGGGAGGCTGACATCGTAACTTTGATCACCAGTGCTACTGAACCAATTGTGAGTAGTTCTTGGTGGAAACCTGGGACTCACATCAATGGTGTCGGATCACATGCGCGTGGAATTCGGGAACTGGATACGGCGACGGTGCAAATGGCAAAGGTTATTTGCGATCAGAAGCAGGCTTGCTTGAACGAGGCAGGGGATATTCAAATCCCTGTTGAAGAAGGAGTTTATTCATCAGATGATATTCACGGTGAGCTTGGCTCTGTAATTAACGGCACAATTACTGGTCGTGAGAACGATGAGGAGATAACGCTTTTCAAAAGTGTTGGATTGGCGATCCAAGACATTTCGTGCGCTTCTTTGGTGTATGAGCAGGCAAAAGAACAGGGAGTAGGGCTTGAATTTGATTTCACACGGTAAGTGCAAATTTTTTGTGGTGATTAAATCGTTAGTTTACTAAGCAGTCAGAACTTCGGTTCCCTCCGGGCCAAGGTAGATGGAATGTTCCTTCCAGCCGATTTGTGCACTCGATACTTCTACCAGTGGCGGGTACTGTTTAAGTACCCCTTGTTTGACCAATTCTTTTAGAGTCCGTTCAAAAGGTTTTTTGGGCAGGTGATTGAAGTATCTCCGGGCTATGGGTAGTCCGCCCCAAGACTGAATTGTTTTTAGGGTTTGCAGGTCGATTTTGTTGGATTGTCTTGGTTTTCGCTCTAACATGAATACTTCAGGCTTACCTTTATCTTCAACGTAACCTTTGCCTGATGTTGCAAATGGTTCGATCGCGAAAATTGAACCCGCTTCAAGTGAACCTTTAATACCGATACGTGCATTCGGAATCTGCGGGCTGTCATGCAGCGTCCATTTTCCAAGGCCATGTCCGGTGAGATTCAAAATGGGTTTAAAACCTGCACTGTTTATAACTTGTTGTACTCTTTCTCCGATGTCTTCTACATCAACGTCTGGCGCACACATATCGATTGCAGCGTCAAGGGCATCAGAAGCTGCAAGGATCATTGCACTCCATCTCTGATCAGTGGAAAGATCAACGGAAACGCCGGTATCGACTATGAGGCCGTCGATGTGTGCACCAACGTCAATCTTTACAAGATCATTTTCTTCGAACTGTGTACGGTCAGATGGTGAGGAACAATAATGAGCGCCGATGCTGTTACGGCTTGTCTGTGCTGGAAATGGAGGTAGGGCTCCTGCTTCTCGAATAATAGCCTCCATACCTTCTTGCAGGTCGCGGAGTAGGTATCCCGGTTTTATTTCTTTGGAGGCCCAGTTTCGTGCTTTGGATGCAATGCGACCAGCTTCTCGGAGAGTCTCTAGTTCGGCAGGTGTTGGATTCACGCGTGCAGAAACCCACCGATCCGCGAATGTTCGTCTTTGGCGGGTCGGCGCATAAGTAGGGCGGGTTTTGTTGGGTTACTTAGTTGGCTGATCGGCACTGATCGAGTCTGCTTCAACGCCAAGGCCTTGTACAGAGTTTATTGCTTTTCTGATCGTGGAAAGAGCTATTTTTATTACGTTGAGCATATTGTTGTTTCTGGTGTGTTGATGAATCAGAGGAAAGTTTCATGGCAAAAAAAACCCCCGTTCATGACAGGGGTCGGTTATCGTTTTTGTCGCTGCGTAGTTAGTTCAACAAGTACAGTGATTTACAACACCAATAACCCCTGAGGGG
>JASMAO010000080.1 GCA_030754315.1 SAR202 cluster bacterium | reverse complement strand
TATCCGGATTCATTCCCAAGCACATCGAGCATCCCGACTCGCGCCACTCAAATCCAGCATTTCTGAACACACTGTCGAGATCTTCTCGTTCTGCCTGCGCCTTTATTGATGTCGAACCTGGAACAACCATTGCGGAGACATTTTTGCTCACTTTACGCCCCCTGACTATCTCAGCTGCAGCCCTGAGGTCTTCAATACGTGAGTTCGTGCACGAGCCAATGAAAACTCTGTTTATTGTGATGTCTTGAATGGCTGTGCCTGGCTCAAGATCCATGTATTCTAGTGCCCGCTCGGCCGATTGCCTATCTTCATTATCATTGAAGGATGAAGGGTCCGGAACTCGCCCTGTCACAGACTCTACCATTCCGGGGTTAGTACCCCATGAAACCATAGGCTCCAGTGTGGTTGCGTCAATCTCGACCGTTGTATCGAAGGGTGCTCCGTCGTCGGTCTTAATCGAACTCCAATGCTGGATGGCGGATTCGAACTCGCTATTGGGTGGGGCGTATGGACGACCGCGCAGATACTCGAAGGTTGTTTCGTCTGGCGCAATCATGCCCGCCCGAGCGCCTGCTTCAATGGACATGTTGCAGACCGTCATCCGGCCCTCCATAGACAGTGAACGAAAGGCCTCTCCAGTGTATTCAATGACGTGGCCCTGCCCACCGGCTACTCCAATTTTCCCTATGATGCTCAAAATTAGATCTTTCGCGGTAACTCCAAAAGGCAATGGATTGCTGATTCTCACCTCCATCGTTTTGGGCTTCGCCTGTACCAGGCATTGTGTAGCTAGGACTTGCTCTACCTGAGAAGTTCCTATTCCGAGTGCAAAAGCCCCGAAGGCTCCGTGTGTCGCTGTGTGACTATCACCGCATACGATTATCATGCCAGGTTGCGTTCTGCCTTGCTCAGGGGCGATAACATGTACTATGCCCTGCTTTGGGTGACGCATGTCGTATAGGGTGATACCAAACTCTTTGCAGTTGTGGGCAAGCACTTCGAGCTGCTTCTTTGCTATGGGGTCCAAGATAGGGAGTGATCTATCTGTGGTCGGGGTGTTGTGGTCAGCTGTGGCAATCGTAAGGTTTGTGCGCCGGACTTTCCGGCCCGCCATCCGGAGTCCATCAAATGCCTGTGGGGAGGTGACTTCATGTACAAGGTGGAGGTCGACATACAAAATGGGTGGCTTGCCCTGTTCTTCATGTACCAAATGAGCGTCCCAAATCTTGTCGGCCATCGTTTTTAAAGGAGTCAATACTAATTCCTTTTAGTGTTCGCTGGTGGGTTGAAAATCTTTGGCGCCTTGAGCAATGTACGCATCAGTCGCTGTGACATTTCGGGCATCGTTGGGTCGTAGTTCGGCAGTCTCCGTTACTTAACTCTTCGTGGCTGCCGATTTTTCGCCTTCTTCGATCGCGAGTAGGCGGTTGATTGAATGCAAATAGGCTTTGGCACTAGCTACGAGGATGTCAGTGTCCGACCCTCTGCCTACATACTCCTGATTGTCCTTTTTCATGCGGATGGTAACACTCCCTTGGGCATCTATGCCTGCAGTGACCGCCCCAACGTTGTACTCAGTCAGCGTTAAAGGTACGCCGACAATTTTGTTGATAGCTGCGTAGACCGCATCAACCGGTCCCGTGCCAGTTGCCGTCTCTAGAAGTTCTTCGTCGTCCTTTTTGAGGACTATAGTCGCCGTTGGAATTTCATGATTGCCCGAAGATACTTGAACGTGGCTCAAGGTGTAGATACTGTTCTCTGAGACCGTGCGACGCTCGTTTGCCATCAAAGCCTCGAGATCAGCATCGTTAACCTCTCGTTTTCGATCAGCCAGGGCTTTGAACGCCTCGAACGCAGAATCCAGGTCTTCTTTTTTGAGCTGATATCCCAGGTCTTCTAACCGAGCACGTAGGCCAGCTCTGCCGCTCAGCTTTCCTAGAACTAACTCATTGCTAGGCCATCCCACAGAACTAGGTTCCATTATTTCGAAAGTCGAGCGCTCCTTCAAAACACCGTCTTGATGGATACCTGACGCGTGCCGGAAGGCGTTGGCCCCTACGACGGCCTTATTTGCCTGCAATGCGAAACCGAACAGGTCACTTACCATTCTACTGGTGCGGTAGATTTGGCGAGTGTCGATGTTAGTTGCCACTCCAAGCTTGTCCTTACGTGTCTCGATAGCCATGATAACTTCTTCTGCGGATGCGTTGCCGGCACGCTCCCCCAAACCATTGATGCATACCTCGATTTGTCGAGCGCCTGCTTCGACCGCTGCGATACTGTTGGCAGCGGCTAGGCCTAGATCGTTATGGCAGTGGACACTGAGAGTTGCTTGGTTAATGTTAGGCACTTTGTCCTGAATCGAGTTCAGGAATTCAGTAAACTCAGATGGCACAGCGTATCCGACGGTATCGGGTATGTTTATAGTGGTGGCGCCTACGGCGATGGTGGCTTCTAATAACTGGCACAGAAAATCAAGATCGGTCCGGGTTGCGTCCATTGGCGAGAACTCAACGTCCTCGCAGTGCCCCTTGGCTCGTTCCACCGAGGCCACAGCCATATCCAACACCTCCTCCTGGTTCTTGCGGAGCTGATGCATGATCTGGACTCCTGAGCTGGAAATGAAGGTGTGAATTCGAGGATTCTCGGCATCCTTTATCGCGTCCCAAGCCGTGTCAATGTCGTCTATGACGCAGCGGGCTAGTGAAGCGATAACTGGAGAGCGCACTGCCCTTGCGATGGTCTTCACTGCCTCGAAGTCACCTGGCGAACTGGCTGCGAACCCTGCCTCTATGATGTCGACATTCATTCGTTCAAGTTGTCTTGCTATCTCTAGCTTCTCTTCCACAGTCAGGCCTGCGCCTGCGGATTGCTCGCCGTCTCTCAGCGTGGTGTCGAGTATCTTTACCGTTTCCATGGCCATCTCTGCCCTCCTCATGGGCCCATCTGTTTTATGTTAATTTCCTGCCGGTCGGCCCACCATCGCAAGAAAAACTTAGCGTTTCAGGCCCGGCTTCGCGAGAACAGGCCACAACGCGAGGATACGCGCAGGCATCTTTCGTTTTCGGGAATGTCATCTCCCGTAACATAATTACTAGTCTGAATCTTGCAGGAAGGACATCATTTCCCGAAGCTCCTTGCCCACCTCTTCAATATTGTGTGAGGCATTCTCCTGACGTAGCTGTGCGAAACGATGGCGGCCTTCGTCGTTCTCCGCGATCCACTCTTTGGCAAAACTACCATCTTGTATGTGGGCCAGTACTTTCTTCATGTTCTCTTTTACGTGATCGTCGATGACTTTCGGACCACGGGTGTAATCTCCATACTCAGCGGTGTCACTTATTGAGTATCTCATGTATTCCATGCCGCCCTCGTACAGTAAATCCACTATGAGTTTCAATTCGTGCATGCATTCGAAATATGCCGACTCTGGCTGATAGCCGGCTTCGACCAGAGTTTCGTAGGCGGCCTTTATAAGCGCAGTAACTCCCCCACATAGAACCGACTGTTCGCCGAATAGGTCTGTTTCGGTCTCTTCTTCAAAAGTCGTGTCAAGTACACCAGCCCGCGTGCATCCCACTCCTTTGGCATATGCGAGGCCGATTTCTTTGGCATTTCCCGAGACGTCCTGATGGATAGCCAGGAGGCCTGGAACACCTGAGCCTTTGGTGAAGACCTCACGCATTCTGTGTCCTGGGGCTTTTGGTGCCACCATGGAGACATCGACGGTGCCGGGGGGCACTATGGTTTTGTAATGAATGTTGAATCCGTGGGCGAACATGAGAGTGTTACCCGGCTCAATGTGAGGCTCAATGGATTCTTTGTACACTTCCGCCTGGGACGTATCTGGGAGCAGCATCATTATTATGTCGGATGCACGTGCTACATCAGCGACCAGGCCAACTTTCAGCCCATCTGCCTTGGCCTTTTCCAGGGACTTGCTACCCTCGTACAATCCGATCTGCACGTTTAGCCCGTTGTCATGCATGTTCAGGGCATGGGCGTGCCCCTGGCTGCCGTAACCGATGACCCCTATCGTCATATCGGCAATGGTGCTCAAATCAGCGTCACTCTCGTAGTACATTTTGGCCATAGGGATCACCCTCTCCTTGTAAATAAAACCCTGCCCTTAGTAGGTGGCAGATACCAAGATTTTGTCCTAGTTTACTGGTCTCAACTTCTTTATTCCTTCTTCTCGCTCCTTCTCGCCCGACGTGATGTTAATTCCAAATCAAACCGATGACGCCTCTCCCCAACTGGCTGTTTGACGTCGTGAGTTATCGTTATCTTGGCGTGATTCCAGTCCACGATTCATGGCTATGGTGCCAGTGCGCATAACTTCAAGGATGCCAAAGCCTTTCAAAAGGTCCTGGAGCGACTCGATCTTGTTCCCATCACCGGTGACTTCGATTATCAGAGATTCCGGAGCCACATCTACAATGTTCGCACGGAAAATGTCGACAACCTGCATTATCTCGCTCCGATTCTGAACGTTGGACTTGACCCGTATCAATGCCAACTCTCGAGATACCACGTTGTCTTCAGAGATATCAGACACTTTGATCACATCTATGAGTTTATGGAGGTGTTTTGTTACTTGTTCTACGACCTGATCCCCTCCTTCCACAACGAACGTCATCCGAGACAGGTTAGGCATTTCGCTGTGACCTACTGCCAAGCTGGCTATATTGAAGCCTCGACGACGGAACATGCTCGAAACTCGGTTAAGGACGCCAGGTTTGTCTTGTACGAGCGCGCTGATTGTGCGTGTAGAGATTTTGTTCATGTTCATTGGCGCATCGCTTTTTCAGGCGCTGGCTCCTCTATTAGGTCGTGGATTGTTTGCCCTGCAGGTATCATCGGGAAGACGTTCTCTTCCTCTTCAACAACAAAATCGATAAGTGCGGGACCGTCGTAGTCCATCGCCTTCTCGATTGCGGATCGTACCTGTGTCTTGTCGGTTACCCTTATGCCCAGCATGCCAAATGCCTCAGCCAATTTAACGAAGTCAGGATTGTGTGTGTAAGAAGTAGCGACGTAGTTTTTCTGGTAAAAGAATTCCTGCCACTGTCTTACCATCCCAAGGTAGTTGTTGTTTATGATTGCGAACTTCACTGGTATATTATTTTCGACCATAGTTGCTAGTTCTGCCATTGTCATTTGAAATCCGCCATCTCCTGCGACAGACCAAACCACCTTGTCGGGCTTGCCTACCTGCACACCCATCGCGCCTGGGACTTCGTAACCCATCGCACCAGAGCCCCCTGATGTCACAAAGCTTCGTGGCTCTTTGTATACATAGTGCTGAGCTGCCCACATTTGGTGTTGGCCCACCCCTGTTACGACGTAGGCATTACCATCGGTGGCCTCGGAAAGCTGTTGGATTATGTACTGGGGGAGCAGTTTATCGGTGTCCCTGATGTTCATTGATGGATGTTTGCTTTTGAGGTCCTCAATACGTTGTAACCAACCCACGTGGGTTGCTGGCTCAATATGCTTGTTCAGTTTGGTCAAAACGGACTTCAGGTCGCCCACTATTGGTACGTCCACAGGTATGTTCTTGCCTATTTCGCTGGGGTCGATGTCGATGTGAATTTTTCGAGACCCCAGAGCGAAGGCGCTGCGTTTTCCTGTAATACGGTCGTCGAAACGCATGCCTAAAGCGATGAGCAAATCAGCTTCTTCGATTGCTAGACTTGCGTATGCCATTCCGTGCATACCTGGCATGCCCACACATAGAAGGTGGTCGTCTGGAAACGAACTGATTCCCAAGAGAGTCGTAATAACCGGTATTTGGGCTTTTTCTGCCAACTCTTTGAGTTCGTCGTATGCTTCTGAGAAGATAATTCCGTGCCCGGCTAAGATCACAGGCCGTTGTGATTCGGAAATCAATTTAGCAGCTTTCTTTATTTGGCTGGCATGGCCTCCAAGCGTAGGCTTGTATCCCGGTAAGTCTATCTTGTTCGGGTACTCGAACACGCCCTTCTCTTGGAAGACATCTTTGGGAATGTCGACGAGTACGGGGCCTGGCCGACCGGAGTTCGCTATGTGGAAAGCTTCGTGTATAGCCTGCGGAATCTCTGCAGGGTCCATGATTAGGTAGTTGTGTTTAGTTATGGGTAGGGTGATTCCTGTCGTGTCTGTTTCTTGGAAAGCGTCGCTTCCTATGGCGGCTCTAGACACCTGTCCTGTTATCACCACCATCGGTACTGAGTCCATTTGTGCTGACGCGATCCCGGTAACTAAATTGGTTGCTCCAGGACCGGATGTTGCCCAAGCCACACCGGGTCTTCCGGTTACTCTTGCGTAGCCATCGGCAGCGTGTGCTGCACCTTGTTCATGGCGAACGAGGATATGCCTTAGTTGCGGGTATTCCGGCAAGGTCTGGTACAGAGGCAGGATTGCCCCGCCAGGTAGACCGAAAATCACATCAACACCTTCACGAATGAGACTTTCGCATACCATCTGACCGCCTGTTAAATTCATGGCCGGCTCTCCAGTTCTAATCCCGTTTTTCAATCTTCAAGATGACAAAAAAACAAAAAATCCCGTCCCCCTGAAGGGACGGGACCTTGAGGTCCCGCGGTACCACCCTTGTTGCCCCGTGTAAATCCGGGACCACTCACTCTGCATTGATGCAGAAGGGCCTATATCGGGGCCGCCGCCAACCCTACTAGCCTGTTTTTAACAGCTGGGTTCAGGTAGGGCGCTCCAGGGCGAGTTCACTGGCGAGACCGGTCTTTCAGTAACACCGGCTTGCTGGGCATACACCGCTACTACTCCCTTTCCAAGCGCAAATATGTATCAATCGTCCAATTTCCGTAGCTAAGATGGTAGCATCGTGCGAGATTAAGTGTCAATGGGAAAGTAGGTGTTCATGCGACGCAGAGGCAAATCTCATTTCCAGCATTCAACATGGCTGCCCATGGTTTAATGGTTTGGTTGAAGATTTGTCTTTAGGTTGAGAAATCTCCGACGAGATCCGGGCACGCCAATCAGAAATCGTATAGCTGTGTTGGAGAGACCAAGGGGCGGGATTTTTGTATACACATACGACTGGATATGCTTGAGGAGACTGTACCCACTCAGTTTTTCGATCAACAGGCAATTCGGGACGTATCTCTTGGCAAGTTGAATTTTCGCTCTGATATTCCGATAATCCACTCTGATACGGAAAGAAAGACTGGTGGCATGACATAGGCCCGGGGCAAACTACTGATAAGCAGATAGTTGGGCCCTTCGTTTTAGGCCGGAATTGCCTAGGGTGAAAGTATAATATGATCAGTATTTGGTGGAGACGTCAATGCATTCGATAGATTTTCGCAGCGATACCAAAACTCTGCCCACGCCAGAAATGCGTGAGGCGATCCGGTTGGCAGATCTTGGGGATGATGTGGGGGGTGAGGACCCGTCTGTCAACCGATTGGAATCTATGGCGGCTGAAATGTTAGGCAAAGAAGCTGCAGTTTTGATGACAAGCGGAACCATGGGGAATTTGATTGCGCTGTTGATGCATTGCAAGAAGGGTGAACAGGCAATTATCGGTGATAGATCACACATTTACATTGGAGAAGGAGGCGGTGCCTCGGCGTTGGGCGGTGTTGTCTACCGGGCAGTCCCAAATGACGATCGTGGAATGATTGATCTCAATGACATCCGGAGAGCAATCAACCCGCGCACCGGATTTTTCCCTCCCACACGGCTAATCTCGATAGAGAATACCCACAACAATGTTGGTGGTATGGTCTTGACCTCGGAAGACATGGAAGTGATAGCCGGCTTGGCGAAGGAGTACGAGGTTCCTTTACATCTTGATGGCGCTAGGATTTTCAATGCCGCAGTTTACCTAGGAATACCCGCTGCGAAGTTGGTAAAGGATGCCGATACTGTCACATTCTGTTTGTCCAAGGGATTGTCGGCGCCAGTTGGATCGCTTTTGTGTGGAACTGCAGAAGCAATCGATAGAGCGCGTCGGGTGCGGAAGATGCTCGGTGCCGGTATGAGGCAAGTTGGTGTAATTGCAGCGGCAGGGATTGTGGCACTAGAAACCATGGTAGAGCGTCTCGCAGACGATCATTTGAATGCTCGGAGACTCGCTGGTGGACTATCGCAGATTCCAGGTATCACCATCGAACAAGACCGCGTCCAGACCAACCTAGTCTTCTTTCAGGTGAATGTGAGATCACAAGATGAAGTTGTATGCCGGTTAGGGCAGGAGGGTGTCAAGGTGCTTGGGAATCGTCCTACTTGGCGCTTTGTCACACATTATGGGATCACATCCAATGATATCGATTATGCTCTTGACGTGATAGACTCCGTCTTCAAAGAATTCGCATCCTAAAGCGATTTGTTGAATGGCCCCTATCAGTAAAAGCGGGCTAGTCGAAAGGAGATCGAGGGGGTAGCTATGACATCTTCAATTTTGGCTGGGGAATCTTTGAGTCCCCAGAAAACGCAACAAATAGTAGATCAGTTCCTCAGAGATGGGTACGTTCATGTTCCAAACGTGATCACTGCTAGTGAGATAGCCTCTCTTCGGAAAAGGGCCGACGAATTTCTTGACAATCCGGCTCTGTTGGCACGAGACAGTAGAAATTCAGCTGACGAGGTGTTTGTCCAGTTGGAAAAACCGAGTGGTTCAGATGAAGAGATCCCTTTCGTTCTTAGAAACACGGTTGAACTTGACCAGGTGTTTAGGGACATGCTTCTCCGCGAGCCTATATTCAGCCTAGCTGAGGCTATACTTAGCTTCAACTGGTACAAAGGTATGAAATTCGTTGGACAGAACGTTATTCGCAACAAACCAGGGCTATCAATCGACCAGTGGCATGCTGATGCCGGGGAGATACATTTCCCTCTACCAGAGAGTATTGAGAGACATGATCCACGAATTCAATTGAGGGTGTTGTGGCTCACGGTTCAGGTGCCTTTGTCGGACATTGAGTTAATTGAGCACGGTCCCACTCAATACATTCCAGGCAGCCACCATTCAGGCAGGCACCCAAATGATCAAGAAAATCCGGAGTTTGATGGGAAGGGGCCTGCCTCCGTTTTTTGTAAAGCGGGCGATATATATATTCAGAATTCGCAGACTTGGCATCGCGGTGCACCAAACACCTCCGACCGCGTCCGTTACCTGATGAACATACAGTATGCAAGTATTTGGCCACGGAGGAGCGGACGTGCTTTGCCTATTGCGGAGAATGCGCTAGAGGGGGCAAGTGACCGATTCTTAGATTTGGTAGGTCGACTGGGTCCCTCCACATGACCGTGCTTGTGTGCCAGATGTCTGTACTCGTAACTACAGATTTAGGTTGGCAATGAAAGCCGGTTAAGAACGCCTGCGTTTTTGATGAATACGCGCATTGGCGTTTGGTACACACTCGGGTATCTCTCAATTTCCTATGGGGGGCCTGTATAATGATGGCGAGAGACGACGGTTTGGCGGTCACACTTCACTGTCAAAGTAATGTCTTAGTGTAAAGTATGTACTACAAGGAGAGACTGGTGGAATACAAGAAGCTTAGGTGGAACAGGTTTCCAATTCGATTCCTGGCTGTTTTGGCGCTGGTGGCGTTACCGGCGTGGGTTATTGCAGCATGTTCAGAAGCTGCGCCTGTTGTGTTCCCTACACCAGTCCCTACAGCTACGCCAAATCCGGTCGAGTCTGAGTTGTATGACTCGGTTTGGGAAGGGACGTTCACGGTGTACGACGTTGCTACCAAGAAAGATGTCACTAAGGAGATCATACTGGAGTTTATGCCGAAGAAGCTCGTGGGTGAAGGGGCTGAAGCCAAGCGAGACGAGGGGGCCACATTGATAGAAGGAAATGAGTCTTGGATTGCCCTTCAATTTGTACGAATCAACGCAGAGACTGCGTCCGTGAAATTTAATATTCCGATGTATATGACCAAATTCGAAGGCGTCCTTGAAGGGAATCAGATTACTGGTACAGTGCTAGAGGGTACCGCAGGCAAAGGCACATTTGAAGTTAAAGCTAACCCAGCCAAGAAACCTCAAAGACGAGAGACTAAGGGATCTGCTTAGTTTCCAGCCTTCACGTATTGTCGCAAGGTGTCCAGATCGGAGTTTTGCCACGATGAGATGGGTCGTGGTCGGGTTTCGGTGCGATTAGCAGTTCAATTACCACTGTGAATGGGCGCTGGGTTTATGCTTACCAGGTTCGTAGGCGAAAGCGAAGAACTGTGGTGTCGAGGAGTCTTCAAATTACTGTGTTGGGCTGCAAAACTTGACAAAGGGGATAAATATCTGGGATGATGCCGTAGCTTTTATGCGTAGGTCTGCGGACGTGCCTATGTGTAAGTCTGCGGACGTGCCGCAGTAGAATGCAGAATAGCGTTGTAAGGAGGATAGTATGCCTAGTCGTTTAGTGAAAGGGATTTGGCTGGGTCTCGTTTTGACGGCCTTGTCGGCGGTTGCTCTGGCTTGTAGCACAGAGACCGAAATCGTCGAGGTCATCAAAGAGGTCCCGGTTGAAGTACAAGTAGTTAAAGAAGTACCGGTCGAGAAAATCGTGACCCAAGAGGTCGTCAAGACCGTCGAAGTGGCGGGCGAGACGGTAGTCGTTCAGAAAGACGTGCCTGTCTACGTTACCGTACCGAAGGACAGGATTGTTGAGGTAGTCAAGGAAGTAAAAGAAATCGTTGAAGTCGAGAAAGAGGTCATAAAGGTCGTTGAGGTAGAACGAGCCCGTGAGGAAAAGGTGCTGAAGCTTCGATATAAAGAAGCCATCAATCACCTCAACCCCTTCAGGTCGACTTCTCGGCCGCATGGCTGGGCATGGAACTTGATGTATTCCCAGCTCATCTTTAAAGATGACATCGCAGGCCAATGGTCCCCGGACCTGGCTGAGCGCTGGGAAGCCGCTGAAGATGCTACTTCCTACACCTTCTATCTCAGGAAGGGCGCAAAGTGGCATGACGGCGTCGAAGTTACGGCTGATGACGTTGTCTGGACGTACAATACAGCCCTCAATCCAGCCATCAACCCGCGACCGCAGCCGCTTGCCCTCATCAAGGGTGCGCAGGCAGTGATAGATGGTACGGCCACCACGGCTGAGGGTATCGTCAAGGTAGACGATTACACAGTCCGTTTTGACCAAGAGTTTGCGAACGCACTTTTCTATGATAAGTGCTGCAGCTTAGTTATAGCTCCTAAGCACATCTTAGGGGACGTTGCGGAGGCCGATTTTGAGGCCCATCCGTTCCACACCTCCGCGTCCATAGGATCTGGTCCCTTCATGCTGGACACAGCTTTCGTTGCTGATGTTGGCTGGGGAGTCAAGGCAAACCCGGATTATTTCCTCGGAGCGCCTTTGCTGGACAGAGTCACCTTTGAGTTCATAGAGCCACGCGACGCACTGTTCGTTGCGATGCAGAGAGGTGAGATTCACGGTTCTACGTACCCGACATTGACATCGGAGATGTACCAAGCCCTGATCGCGGATCCTCGGTTTAACGTAATCGGGATCCAGGGCTCGATTATGCGGAGCTTCATGTTCCACAACGAATTTGAGCCTGCAGCGGACTTCAGAGTGCGACAGGCATTCCTGCACGCGCTCGACCGCAGGGCACTGATTGATGCCTTCTGGCAGGGTAACGGAACGCCGATTAACACGCCGTTCCAGAACCCAGCGTGGTGTGACTGTGCCGAATGGGACGCACGCTACGAGTACAACCCTGACAAGGCCAAGGAACTCTTGGACGCAGCAGGGTATGACTATGACACGGTTATCCACAACAAGACGTACTATGTTGACCGTGGCGACTTCTTCGCAGCCATCCAGCAGATGCTGGCTGTTGTAGGGATCAAGATGGAGACCGTTCTCCAGCAGGGTCCTGCCTGGGTTGAGGACTACTACAACAAGAGCGATTTCGAACTCGTATTCGCGGGCTTCGGAGCTCCCTCGGACCCAAGTGGCTGGCTAGATTCCCAGATGTCGACTGCTGCTCAGAACGGCGGACGCTACGGGAACGAAGAGCTGGAAGCTTTGATCCAGGCTGGCAAGAAGGGCAGGACCGTTGCAGAGCGAGCCGTGCCTTATCGAGCGATTGCTGAGGACTTCATCGACAGAATGCCATTCCTGCCGGTCTTCCGACAGAATGAGTGGTGGTTCAAGAACAACCGCTGGTATCAGCCAGTTCTTGACCAAGCCGGTGCGGCGACTAGCTTCGCCACCATCGAGATTCTTCCTGTATTCCAGGGAGGCGCCTGGAACAAGTATCACCCAGAGCAGTGGGATCTTAAGCCCATAGCACAATAGGTGAACTGATTACAGGAGAGTTGACGGTAGGTTAATAGACATGGGCTCGTTGGAAAACGAGCCCATGTTCTTTTCTTCGACAAACACAGCCACGATTTAAATTGAAGACTTAATTGGCGCGCTTGGTTTCGTCAGCGCTAGTTTTTGTTCGCGATCTGGCCTAATTCCACAAAATGGCTCTGGAGAACACGCAGAACCTTGACTAAAATGTTAGTATTCTCTTTGGTGTAAACTAACTTGAGAATGAAGAATAGATGACAAAATACATTATCCGGCGTTTCCTAGTATTTATCCCGATGTTGCTAGCGATTTCCGCAATCACGTATGTGATGATGGTTTTATTACCCGGAGACCCTGTCACAGCGCTAATTGACCCGTTCTCCATGCAAGAAGGCATTTCCCAAGAGTACATCGATAAACAAAAAGAGCGGTACGGCTTGAATAAACCGATACCCGTTCGTTACGTTATCTGGCTTGGTCAATTAGCTAGAGGCAATTTTGGGTATTCCTTCATGACAGGATTGCCTGTCATCGAAATGATTGTGGGACGGCTTATACCCACTTTGCAACTCACTTTCACTGCACTTATCTTGGGCACAGTCGGCGGCATTGTTTTAGGTGTTGTTGCAGCCCTCAGACAATATAGTTATTATGACTACTTCCTTAGTTTTATTTCTCTGATCGGGATAGCAATCCCTACTTTCTTCTTGGCCTTGATTGCTCTCTTTTTGGTGGTGTTGAAGGTTCCATTGTTCCCATCACACGGATGGACCAGTGAGTTGGGTGTCTACAATCTTTGGGACAATATTTATCATTTGATGTTGCCAGCATTCATTTTGTCGATTGAACTCCTTGCCACAAGCACTAGATTTGCTCGCACGGCCATGCTAGAGGTAATGAGCTCAGATTACGTGACGACAGCTAGAGCAAAAGGACTCTCTGAATTCTGGGTCATCGGCAGGCATGCGTTTCGTAACGCGCTGCTGCCACTGATTACGATCTCAACCATGAGACTTCCTATACTGTTTGGCGGTGCCCTTGTCATTGAGCAGATGTTTGCATGGCCTGGCATGGGCCTCTTCGCTGTTAGAGCCATGGTTAATGCGGATTATCCGGTATTGATGGGGGTTGCCTTTATCACCGCTTTGATAGTCCTTGTTTCGAATCTGTTAGCGGATATATTGTACGCGGTTGTCGACCCTCGAATAAGGACCGGTGATTGATTCATGGTGAAGGTATCTATGATGCCATCAGGATTTGATGTTGAAATTGCTAAGGAGGCTGAGAATGGCCGAATCGGATAGCGCTCAGGTTTCCGGAACGGGCGCGATCGAACCAGACGATAATTCAAAACAGTCGGAATTAGCTCAATCTCTGACGGTTAAACGGACCAGCACCACTGCCTGGGCTAGATTTCGTCGACATAAATTGGCGATGTCGGGTTTTGCACTTTTATCGGCTTACCTGCTTTCTGCTGTTTTCGCCCCTCTAATTGCTCCACAGGATCCGAACTTTATCGATTTGAATATAATCAAACAACCTCCGTCAACTGAACACTGGTTGGGCACGGATAGAGTAGGTAGGGATGTATTCGCCCGTCTCTTGTATGCTGGGAGAGTATCTCTTACGGTAGGAGTGGCCGCCGCTGCTATATCGGCAGCTATAGGAACTGTGATGGGTGTTGTGTCAGGGTACATCGGTGGTTGGACCGACGACCTCTTGCAACGTTTCACAGAAATAATTATGACGTTCCCGTCTCTGTTTGCAGTGATCATACTTGTAGGAATAACGGGACCTAGTGTTTGGAACATTATCTTTGTCCTAGGAGGCCTAGGTTGGACGGGGACTGTTCGCCTTGTTAGAGGCCAGGTCCTATCTTTGAGAGAGATGGACTATTCCACCGCTGCCAGAGCCCTCGGTGCGAGTGACAGACGCTTGATGTTTAGGCATATTTTGCCAGGAGTCATGCCTTATGTGGCGGTAGTGGCAACTTTGATGGTTGCTGGTGCTATTCTAACCGAGGCAGCGCTTAGCTTTCTTGGGTTCGGAGTGAAGATACCCACCGCTACTTGGGGCAATATGATGCAACAGGCTCAGAGACTTTATGTTCTTCGGGACATGCCATGGCTTTGGATACCACCTGGATTTGTAATTACCACGACTGTGATCGCGGTCAACTTTATTGGTGACGGTATGCGTGACGCGTTAGACCCAAGAACGCGAATTGATTAAGGGTCAAATTCCCAATCGGCACCTGATTTAAATGCAGAGGTGTAAGTGGGAAACGAGCGCAGCTGCCGACGGTCGAATTATTGATCTAGGCGCATGAGCTTGGTGATGTAATCTCCGCCAAAGGTTATCGAAATACTGGGTCCATTGCCCATATCCAACCCTGAATTAGGATGCTGGCTTCGGTTCGGCAAGCCGGTTACCCTAGAAGCCGGATCAAAATCAAATAGGGAATGAATGAGGAACACAGGCGGCGGGGGCCTAAATACCCTCTTCGTATAAATTGGTTTGTGCCGCAGGGGAAAAGGGTTTCTAAGCGTATCCTTCGGCTCTAATGCATCCTACCCAGTGCCCTTCAGAAATCTCTTTCAACTCTGGCATGGCCTCTTTGCAGTCTTCCACCATGCTCGGACAGCGGGTGTGGAAGACGCATCCCTCTGGTGGATTAATTGGGCTGGGTATGTCACCCTCAATAACCATCCTCTTGCGCTTGGTTTCCGCAATCGGATCCGGGATGGGCACTGCGGATAACAAGGCTTTTGTATAGGGGTGAAGCGGGTTATTATACAATTCTTCTCTAGTCGCCACTTCAACCACATGTCCGAGGTACATCACGGCGACCCGTTCACTGATGTGCCTTACCACGGAGAGGTCATGGGCGATAAACAAGTACGTGAGGCCCAGGGTTTCTTGTAATTCTTC
>JASMAO010000079.1 GCA_030754315.1 SAR202 cluster bacterium | reverse complement strand
TTAGCCTCCTCCAAAACAGGCTAAATGAACTCGGCGAGAACACCAGCCTGGAGATAAACGACTCGCCTTTCTAGGAGACCCTAAGACTCCGCCATATGTGTGGATCAGATATTCCGATTTCTATAAGAAATCCCGTGGGGCCGTAGGGGGTCTTACCGGCTCGAAAAACAAGTTAACGCTGAATAGGGCAATCCCTAATTAAGGCCGTTTTTTGACCGTTTGTGGAGGACTGGCCCATGCACTACATCCCTACTTTACGTTTTGCTCATTATGCGAAGTATCTAAGTGTCGAAAAATGGCTTAAATATAGGCTCCACTGCCTGAATAGTGCGTTGGGCCTCGTTATGTGACGAAAAAGTGGTGGATCTAAACGGTTAAATCTGCCGTTTCATTCATTTTGTGGGGAATAAGAGAACTCTAATATAGGATATAAGAATGTGGCTGTGAGTGCCTGAAAAGCGTGCGTGGGGGTGGTTAAACAATATCCTTGGAGGGCGGATATGGTTGTAGAAATAGGCGGCAATTTCGCCTTTTCCTGACGTGCATTGACTGGTTAACAGGTTAGCTAACCGTTTCGGCGCCGTGCCTGTTTAAAACGTGCAGTCACGTCATAACCGTACACAAATATGACGTGAGTACTTACTTCATTTGTATGACGTGACTAGTCACACCATTCATACGTACGTAAATGACGTGAGTAGGGCAAGCGCCATTCGGTCGTCGAAGGGGTTGAAGAGGTACGACGCGTTTGAACACCTAATTCACTAGCTATTCGTTGCAAAGTGGCATCACTCACATCCACCTCTTCCATAACCTCACCGACTAATCGCTTCTTAGAATGCCATTCGCCGTCTGAAAGACGTTCTCGCAGTACGCCATAGGCCACCTGCCTTTTTTCACCACGGATCGGCTGTTCTGTCCCGCCATCAAACTCTGCCAACCGATTGTTCGACCAATGGGGTTCTTCCCACTGAATAAACCGTACGTCATTAGCGTCGTGAATGTTTCGACTGTCGATCGTGAACGGATACACACCGTAGGTATCGGTAATGTTGGCCTTAACCTTACCGAACAAGCTGCGACCTTCGTGGACCAAAGCGCCCAGGACAATCCTTGGTCCATGTACCCAGGCTCCAGAGCCTAAGATGCGATTCTTAATGTTGGTTTGGGAACTCTTGGTGATGTGCTGAAGCGCAATAACAGCCGCCCCAGTAGTTTCGGCGAAGTCACTAAGCCTGGTAGTAATGCTACGAACGGAAGTGACGGAATCGTTATCAAACCGACCTCCACAAAATGCCGTCACCGGATCGATAACCCATAATGCCACGTCTCCAATGTCATTCACCACTGCTTCCAAGTAATCTAGATCAGCTGCTAGGTCAAACATCTGGCCATCGCTATTCATGGGATCCAGGGTATGCATATGGTCCATATCAGCCCCTGAAGCTTTCAATCGAGGGACAATGGTGTCTTGTAGTCCATCTTCTCCGGACAGGTAAACAACGTTTCCTACCTTGCAGGGTTTCTTGCAATCTGGGAAGTAGCCTCCGCGGCTGATAGTCGCTGCAATACTGGTGAGAATCGATGTTTTACCAATTCCAGAATCTCCAGCAAACACATGGAGCTTTTGTCTTGCGATCATGTCTGGCCATATCCATTCAATGGCTTCTGACGCCAAACCCGACATGCTTTTTACAACTACACCACCGTAACTCTGCTTTTGCATCCTACTATTCGTCAGATCCACTAATTTAGACATCCAGTAACTCCTGTAAGTCACTAGCCGCACCGGCCAACGTATTCAGATCATCTGTTGATAACTCTTCACCCCTCAAAACCTGCCTTGTCCCTATTTCAATGAGAGTCGCCGCAAATCGACTTCGTTCGATAATTGATCGTAGGTTTTTCTGCGTTTTGGTTGCGTGCTTGGTATGTTGGATGTAGCTGTCTGTAGGAAACAAGTCCGATGCATCTAAGCCAACCGCACTTAAGATTTCTTCAAAGTTACAACCGGCATGACAGTGAATAAGCACGGAACCAGTATCGGTTTCGGTAATTACGAGCGTCCTACTTCTCGAGTTTCTATCCTGATGTATGGGACATTTTGCCCGCCATTTTCCCGGCGACGATTGCTTAACTAAATCTAACTTCGGGAGCAACAGATCCACTGGTTGAATCATTTGATGTTACTAAAAGGAATACTCATGACTCGCATAGACCGAGTCTGCGCGCGAACAAAATCGTTCGCTAGAGGGTAAACCGGGGGTTTCAGAAACTTTGTCTAATTAATTTTGTAAATTTCTAGAGCGTAATCAAGCTGACCTCTCCAAGAGTGCTTCCCACTCAGAAAACTCCTCCAGGCCCTTCAATATTTCTAAAATAGTACTCACGCTGTAATCGGTCTCACCTCGGCTGATTAACAACTGGGCGATCCGACTTTTAGATAACCTTTGATTCACAGCTTTTAAAGCGTACGCTTTGAACAACAATTCCTGATGTTTTTCTGCTGTTGCTGCTTTCAGCCTATCTGTACCTATTTGACTACTGTTTATGTGATCGATTGCGTTTTGAGTAATACGCTTTGTGTCATTCATGTATTCGTGGAGGATTAATAAGAATTGTGGGGACAAATCCTGCCTTGGAGATTTTTCTTCAAGTCCGGGTAACTGACTAAGACAAATATGCGCGAGCGGTACCAGCAGATCGATAAAACTACTTACAGTCGCTTGTTCGTATAGTAAAAATAAAACATGTTCGACCGTATCAACATCTTCATTCTGAAGTAGTAAATCGGCTTCCCAGTATTTTTTGGACAACAATAATTGTTCTAGTTCACTAGCAAGATCAGGTCCAACATCGACCATTCTTTGATACTTCTCCCAACCTTCGGGCCAGATGTCTTCGTCCTTGTCGCTCAATTGCCAAACTCGTTCTCAATCCTTCCTGCACAATACTCTACCGCAACAAATTCTTTCTGTTCGTTCCACAAAACTACCGAGTTAACGAACTAAACATTTCTCTATTCATTCGCTCGACCACTATAGCTGTATGGGGCTCACTGAGATGGGCATACCGCTTAACCATAGCTAGCGTTTTGTGCCCAAGTACCTCCGAAATCTCGACCAACGTGGCTCCGCCCATTGCCAGATAGCTGGCACAGGTATGCCGAAGATCGTGGAAGCGAAAATCGTCCAACTTAGCAGTTTCCAAAGCTACCACCCACGCCTTACGAACTTGAACTGGAACACTAGGCTTTCGGTCACTAGGAAAAACTAATGACGTATCTAGACGACGGCTCTTCGCGTATTCCTCGACAACTAGCTTAGCTTGTCTCGTTAAGGGAACCACCCGAACCTCGTCATTCTTTGTTTGGTATAGAGTAATTTTGTTGTGTCTAAGATCCACATCACTCCACCGTAAATTCAGTATTTCACCTTGACGCATGCCTGTAGATAAAGCGAGTACAACGATGGGGTATAGAAAAGTATGCTCGGATTCCCGACAAGCATTGAGCAATAACATTATTTCCGTTTGATCAAGAAACCGTGCTCGACCGCGTGGCTCTTTTGGCCGTCGTACCTTTAAAACTGGATTTGCATCTATCCATTCCCATTCACTTACAGCAATCGTAAACAGATGACTTAGTGCAGCTAGGTACCGCACCACAGTCGCTGGCGCACGTGTTTTCAACAAGCTCTCCCGGCATACACCTATCTGATTTGGAGTTACTTCCTTTAACCAGATGCCTTGGAACTGTCTACTCCACCATAGAAGTTGAGTTGTTTGCCTTTTGAGTTGATGTTTAGATTTACTCGGCAGAACTTCGCGGATATACCGGTCGACAGTATCAGTAAATCTGTGATTGCTCGTGCGTGGACAACATAATAGAACGTAAGAAAATAACGATGGGGGTCGGTAGGTGGTCTTAATGGCACACAAAATACGACACGCGCATCTTCTTTTTCGTGACAGTCAATAAGCACGAAACGAGAATGTAGAACATGGTGCTGGCACAACATTGGCACAACTTGGCGCAACAATACGGTATGATGTATGCAAGAAGCAAGTGGCGAAAGTGGGCCAAAACCAGACGAAAAACCTTACCGATGATGTTTAACATCGTTCTGGTTCATCCCCAGATACCGCCCAACACAGGCAATATTCTTCGACTGTGTGCGAACACTGGCTGTATGCTCCATGTCATCGAACCATTGGGCTTTGATGTGGATGACAAACAGCTGCGACGGG